>JABLTI010000059.1 GCA_013166835.1 Promethearchaeati archaeon
AATCCACTAACAAATGATTCTGATTTTGACTTATTGGATGATTATTACGAGGTAATGATAGATCCACTAGATGATCAATATCTCCAGAATAATACATTTCAAACAGATCCGAATTTATGGGATACAGATGGAGATCAACTATCAGATTATGATGAAATAGCATTATATGGAACGAATCCAATAATGAATGATACAGATGGAGACCTTATGTTAGACGGTTATGAAGTCTTTTACAATTTGGATCCATTCTTTGATGATGCTTCTTTAAACTATGATGATGATGAATTGACAAATTACCAAGAATTCCTCTATAATGGTGACCCTTTTGATTCTGACACGGATGATGATCGATTACTAGATTCTGAAGAAGTCTTCTGGGGTACAAATTTAACTTCAGATGATACAGATGGTGATTACTTAACGGATTACTTAGAAGTAGTTTATTATGGAACAAATGCTACAAACTGGGATACTGATTATGATGGTTTAAGTGATTTATTAGAATTGTACATTTTCGGGTCCAGTCCATTTCTTCCAGATAGCGATAATGATGGCTTGACCGATGGGGATGAAGTTTTCATTTATGGTTCACATCCATTAAGAGTGGATTCCGATTATGATGGCTTAATTGATCCCCTAGAAATAGTATTTGGTTCTGCTCCTTATTTAGCTGATACCGATGGAGATGGTATGGATGATTATTTCGAATACATCTATAATTTCAATCCTCGATTTGATGATTCTATGGGCGATTTAGATGGTGATGGTTTAGTTAATGTTGCAGAGTACTGGTATTTTTCAGATCCGACTCTAAATGATACAGATGGGGACTTACTTAATGATGGAGATGAAGTCTATCTTTACCTCTCCTCTCCAATAAGAGTTGATACAGATGGCGATGGACTGACAGATTATCAGGAAGCAATTATATACAACACATCTCCAACCGATCCGGACATGGATGATGATGGTCTTTTAGATGGTGAAGAAATTTTAATTTATAATACTGATCCTGATAGTTTTGACACTGATAATGATGGTTATAGTGATTACGAGGAGATTGAGGAAGGGACTAATCCTTTAAGTTCAACCAGTAATCCCGGCAAGAGACTTCTTACTATTTTAGCTTCAGTTTTCTCTGGTACAGTTGGCATTCTATTTGTTTACTATGTTATTCCTTATCTTTTCAACTTACGAAAGAAGAATGAGGAACAGAAATGGATTAGAATTGGATTAGAAAAGCGTCAAGAAAAAAGTGATGAGATCCTTAATACCATTGAAATGTCTTCTAAATAATCGATTGTTATCACGTTATTTCCTTAACTCGATTTTTTTCATTGATTTTCTTTTGCTAAATGTTTTATTGTTGCCATGAGAACGTTAGCGTTCTTCTGCAAAACATAAGTAGAGCCAGGTATTCCTTTCTTGGATTTAGTTTGAACTCTTTTCACAACATCAGCTTCTAAAAGAATACGTAAATGGTTTTCGACGGTTGAACGATGCTTGTTAAGCGTTATTGCTATATCTCCTGGATTTGTTATTCCAAGCTGAATGCAATCTATAATCCCTAGTCGAGTTGAGGAAGCAAATGCCTTCATAAGCTTCTCCAGTTTGCTGAAATCCATCATCTTATTTTCTCTCATCTTACACTTTTATTTCTCGATAATAAAAAAAATTGCTTCTTTTTTAAAACTAACAAAAAGTAGTTAACTAAGATTTTCCTTTACTTGAGAAACTATCTTAGTTATTACACCACCAATTTTCTCTTCGATCTTTATATCAACCAATTCATCATATGGCGTTTGACCCATGTTGATTAAGATTGTTTTTGCGTTATTTTTTCTTGCTAATTCTGGCAAATCTGCTGCAGGGGTAACAACCAAGGATGAACCAATGATCAAGTAAACGTCAGCTTGATCGGAATGCTCCTGAGATTTCAAAAAATCATCCTCTGGCATTGGATCCCCGAAATTCACTACTGAAGAAATAATTCTTCCATCACAATTTAGACAGGTTGGTTGGAATTCATTAACTGAGCTTGTTCTATAGCCTGGACCCCATCTACTTTTATCCCAATCTGCTTCTTCGTAAGTCATTTTTTTGTTACAGGATAAACAAACCATAAAATTACTATTACCATGCAATTCTGCTAAAAGATCAGGTTTTATTCCTGAAATTAAGTGTAATCCATCGGTATTCTGTGTGATTAAGAATTTCAATAAACCCATATTTTGTAGTTCCACTAATGCAAGATGGCCACTATTTGGTTGTATTTCACTCCATGATTTTTTCATTTTCGGAGGAGGAAGGCCTTTATCTCTTCTAGTCCACATACCGTCTGGTCCTCGGAAATCAGGAATCCCGGATTCTGTACTTATTCCTGCTCCAGTGAATGCTACTAAATGTTTAGAATTAGCAACCCATTCTGCAATTTGGATTATTTTTTCATCTAAACTTAATTCATTATATTTACTCATAGTAGTTTAGCTCTTTCATTCAGCTAATTAAATATTCTTAAATCCAAAAAAAAAGCTACAAAACTATGATTATGAGGGAAATAGTTTATATGCTTAAATTCCAAAAAATAGAAATAAATTGGTAAAGAGTGAGGAGATTAGCATTTGACTAGACCAAAAATAGGTTTTCTTTTTGATGTGGATGGAACTTTAACCACCTATCATGCGAATGATTCAGTCATTGATTTGCTAATAATTAATGATTTAGAGATGATTCGAAAAATGAATTTTCCTATTGGTCTAATAACTGGGAGAAGTGTTCAATGGGTTCGCAATTACTTTTTCAACAATGTAAATGATACTTTGAAAGAATATATTCCAGTATTCGGAGAATTTGGACTCGTTAATTGGTACCGAGGGAAAAAAGTTCGTAAACGTATCAAAAAAGAACTTCGAGAATTACTGAGAAACGTTAAGAAAGAATGCTCAGAAGCAATATGCGAATATCGTGAACTCGAACCCTATGAAAACTACGTTCAACCTAATCAAAGAAAACTTTGGATTGAACCAAAAGAAATTATGATAACATTTCGCACTTTGCCACTCTATGGTTTAACGACTGAAAAATTATTGAGGAATATTGAACCAATTGTTAAAGAGTATGCAAATGAGCTAAAAATTGTTCCTAATCCTTATGCTATTGATATTCTACCTATTGAAACTAGCAAAAAAACTGGTGCAGAAAAAGCCATTAGAACGCTAGATAAGGAGAAAACTGTAACCAAATGGTATGCCTTTGGCGATTCGGAGACAGATCGTGAAATGAGTTATGCAAAAAATGCTGAAGTAAAATTCTACAAAATACCACGGGGAGTAACTCGAGAAGCTCATTTAATTATACAAAGATTATTAGCAGGAAGTCCAGAATAATTCAGTTTATATTCCTAAAAAAAGAATTACGCCAATTAATAATGAAATAAAAACCCCTATAATAATGAGCGATTTAACTGATGAAGTCCGTATATTTTGTTTTGCTACTATTTCTGGGTATTTTTCATCAGCTTCAGCGGCAATTAAACGTCCGGTTCTTTGATCATAAGCCATCTAAATCCCTCATATTATATTAGGCGAACTAATTATCTAAACATGAGTCGATTTTACAATAAAATGAACCAGTATTTTATGAACGAAAGATACTCAGCATACTTATAATAAAAGCCATTACAGAAATTAGGAATGAAAGGCTGGCGATGAAAAAGCTAATGAATCTTTGTTTTTCAGCTATACGTGCAGCATCAATGTTTGTTTTAATCATATCTCTTATATGATCTGCTAATTTCATAAGAATATCATCATCAATTGCTCTCATTCGTTGTCTTGATAATGGTTTTTGTATATTTCTTGTTCGACGCATTTGTTCATGAATTCCACCGGTGTAAATAGCATTTATGAGTGTCTGTTTAAACTCTAAAGGTATCCAACCATCACAGAAAACCATAACACTCCTTACACTGAGTCTAATATAGTGTTCCTTAAAACTGAACATGCTAAACCATTTTCCTCTCTCTGGAAGAGTATAGGTCAATGAGGTACTCGGAATGGAGAAAATAGGGTCAACAGAGAGTTCTTTAGAAGCTCTGATTTCTTCTCTAATCATTTTAGCACCGTTACGAACGATAATTAGTGGATAATAGAAAATTTCGTTTATTTCCCAAGGTTTCTCTCCAATACCCTCAGGATCCTTAACACTTACTTTTGTTCCTTTTAGATCTTCAAAAACAAATTTCAAATCACGTAAAATATCATCTCTATGTGTTTTGAGTTCAAAGAATTCCTCGAGACCAATAGTTAATCTAATGATCAAACGTCTATTATAGAAGCCAATAAGAGGGGATCTTCGTAAATCAACATATGATTTGCAGGAATCAATTTCTGCGAGTTTAAAGGATTCATCTAAATGAGGCTTATCTAATTCTTTAATTTCCCCTTTAACAAAGAAGTCTTCTTTCGGAATGAATTTCTTAAAAGACTCGAGTATTTTTGACCAAAGTTCATTTAATTGTCTCTGGGAAAGATTCGAAATTGGCAAACCATAATCAAATAAAGCTAAAATATACCATGCAACATAATCATTTTCGTTTTTTTTCAAATTCTGGTCAACCTTGAACTTTGTAATACTATTACTCTTTATTCAACTATTTAAAATTATTAGGAAATCGCTATTCCGTGATGTTCTTTTTCATATAATATAGTAGTATACTCTCTTTCCCCTCTACAACCTTATCTTTAATTAAGCAATTAAATCCTTGATACTCTATCATATTCTCCAATAATGCTAAATTCGTTTTTGATGAAACTACAAGATAACAGCAGCCATTATTCTTTAAGAAAAAGGGTAATGCTTTGAGAAATGGTTTTACAACGTCTAAACCATCAATTCCCCCTGACCATGCTTGTTCTAACAGACCAAAATCCTTTACAGGCAAATATGGGGAATTAAACAACACAATATCAAAAAATTGCAAATTGTTTTCTTTTGCAAGAAGGGAGTTAAACAAATCCGAACATATAACTTCAAGATTTATGGAGTTTTGTTTTGCGTTCTTCTTAATTGTATTCGCAGCTATTTGGTTTATCTCTACACAGAAGAAATCAGCTCTTGGAAATTTCTTTGCTAGATAGAGTGAAACATAACCAGAACCTGAACCCACTTCCAAAACTTTTTCATTAGTTAAATCATGAACATTTTCTGCTAAAAGAAAGGAATCCTCTGCAGGATCATAGACATCGCTTGGAATGTCTAATGATAAACCATCAACCACCTTACGCATAAAACATCATATCCATTTCACTTTATTTTAGCAGATTTAGTTGGTTTGATGCTTGTAGAAATTCCATGATTTCCCCTGTTGTTTTTACTAAATCTTCAACTGAGAGTTCTCTTACTCGACTATTTGCAAAGCTCAGACTTTCATCTAATTGTTTTTTAAATGCAAATCTTTCCTCTTTAGGAATGATTCTTTTGAAATAATCATATAGGACTGAACAAACGAGTTTGTTTTTCGTGTTGAATAGAATTCTTGAGGTAATTCTATAGTACTTCTTTGAAATAGGCAATTCCTCTTGTTTTAGTTTAATTTGAACTATTGCACTATCGACTTTTGGCATTGGGAGGAAGCAATTACGAGGAACCCTCTCGAGTATCTCAACTTCAGCTTGAAATTGCAGATTAGCTGATAATCGAGAATAATCATCTGTTCTTGGTTTTGCAACCATTCTTCGAGCAAATTCATATTGATACATTAAAATTGCTAGCTCAAAATCATAATCAAGTAATTTAAATGTTATCGGAGATGAAATATGATAAGGAAGATTTGCAATGAATTTGGTTGCTTCTGGGAAATCAAGTTTTAAGGCATCACCAGATAAAATCGTTATATTTTTTTGTGATTGGAATTTTCTCTTTAGATATTGAGCAAGTTTTCTATCATATTCAATGGAGTACACTTTCCCTGCAACTTTAGCTAATTGCTCAGTTAGTAATCCAGTTCCTCCACCAATCTCTAAAACAATATCCTCTTCTGTAAGATTAGCATATTTGATTTGTCGATTTAGAACATTTTTGTTAATCAGAAAATTCTGACTTAAACTTTTTCTTGGAGAAATTCCGGCTTGAATTAAAGCATCTCGAGTCTTTATTATTAATTCACTCATATCAAATAATCATAAAACGGTAACTCATTATAAGACCTTTGAACAATCAGCAAATCAAAAGCGAATTATCAATAAAAAAACAAAAGATGGTAAGTAAAGAATTACTTACCTTTTTTGAGATTTATTTTAATTGTGCTTTGATCTTTTCAGCTGCTTCTTCTCTGAGTGGTCTACGCAAGACTTTTCCTACTGGACTTAGTGGTAATTCTTTGCGATATTCAAATTCTTTTGGCACTTTATATGGTGCTAAAACAGATTTGCAATATGCTTTGAGTGTTTCATAGTCGTGTTCAGGTGCTCCTTCAGCAGCAATTATTACAGCTTTTATAACCTCATTTAGACTTTCGTCTTTGAATGGGATTACAGCAGCGACTGCGATATCTGGATGATCAATTAATGCTGATTCAACATCTAGTGGCCAAACTTGATAACCAGAAGTAAAAATACAATCTTTCAAACGATCAACGATTGTGAAGAATCCTTTTTCATTCATTTTTACAACATCTCCGGTTTTCAGCCAACCATCAGGTAACAGAACATTCGCAGTTTCCTCAGGTTTCTTCCAGTAACCTTTCATTACTTGTGGACCTTTAACTAAAAGCTCCCCTTCTCTTGTTAAACCATCGTCATCGAATTCCTCGGGAATGTCCTCACCAGTTTTTATGTCAATTATTTTAGCCTGTGTGTTTGTTATTGGTAGACCTATTCCGAATTTTCGCAATTTGATATCTATGGGATTAACATGAGTAACAGGTGAAGCTTCTGATAATCCGTAACCTTCAACTAGTAAGGCACCAGATTTTTGTTCAAAATTTTCCATGACACTTAAATGAAGTGCACTTCCACCAGATATACCACATCTTAATGATGACCAATCATAGTCAGAGACTTTAGGATGTTCTGCAATTTTTTGATACAATGTTGGAACAGCCATGAAGAAATGTATCTTGTGGTCTTGGATAGTTTTCATAACTACTTCTAGTTTTCTTGGATCAGGAATGAGGGATATACTGCCAGCAATACTTATAGGCCAGAGGAATGAAGTTGTTAAGCCGAAAATATGTGAAAGCGGTAATGCTGCAATAAAAGTGCTTTGAACTCCAGGAATTGTACCACCAATCCATTCCATCCAATAGTCTAGAACGATTGTTTGGGATATTAGATTGTAGTGAGTTAGCATTGCAGCTTTTGGTGTTCCTGTTGTTCCGCCAGTATATTGTAAAGCAGCTATGTCTTCTTTTGGATTTAATTTAATCTTAATGTCCTTCTCAGTTCCATTTTTCACAAGATCTTTATAAATTATATCCTCTTCGTTTGGTTTTGGATTCTTCCTAGCAATTACGTTTTTGTAAAGGAATCCCTTTATTGGGCTTAATCCATCTGCAACTGAAGAAACAATTACATGCTTTAATTTTGTCTTATTTTGAATTGGTCGAATTCTTTCTAAGAACAAATCATGTGTTATCAAAGCTTTTGATCCACTATCTTTCAATTGAAATAATATTTCTTTTGAAGAAGCAAGAGAGCTTAAAGCTACAACAACCCCACCTAGGGAGAGGATACTTATGTAACTATGAGCATATTGAGGACAATTAGCCATCAATATTGCTACACGATCACCTTTTTTAATTCCGAGTTCTGAAAGTGAATTAGCCAATTTTTTGATTATTCTGGCTGATTCTTCATATGTAAACATTCTACCCTCGAAATAAAGAAAGGGTGATTTGCCTGCTTTTTCGGCTGAATCGAAAAACATGGAAGCTAAATCTTTGTCTGCTGGAATATCAATCTCAGCGGGTATTTTTGAATGATATAATGATTGCCAACGAGTCATAAAACTGTACTCCTATTTTCTTAAAGTATGTTATAGATGATGAGCTATCTTATATTTCTATCCTTCTTTGAATAGGGATATTTAAAGATTTTTCAGAAAAAATGATTAAATCTATACTCAAAATTAGGTGAAATTATGATTGAAAATCGATAAATAACTTTAATTCTATACTATGGTCAGAAATAAATGTGAATTAGATTATTCGTTGAAGGATGCTAATTTGACAAAGAAATCAACTAGAAATCCCAAAATACTTGTAATAATTCCTGCAAGAAATGAAGAACAATTCATAGGAAAAACAGTTGAAGCACTTGGTATGCAAAAACCCAAACCTACAAAAGTCATTTTAGTAGATGATGGATCAACCGATAAAACAAGTGAGATATCAAAACGTGCAGCAGAAAAAGTTAAATTAGATTTTAAAATTCTTAATAGGAAAGATCGAGGATTTACAGCATTAGGAATGGCTACTCTTGCAGAGGTCTATAATGATGGATTTAATTCTGTGGATCTAAGAAAATTTGATTATCTTGTGATTAATGGAGCTGATTCTCTTCTTGCGCCAGATTATTTTGAAAAGATTCTTGAGTATTTTTCAGACAATTCTAATCTTGTAATTGCGAGTGGTCATTGTCCTGGTGAAGGAATTAATGTAGGTCATGTGCATGGCTCTGCTGGAAGAATTTATCAGATGGATTTCTTCATAGAAGATTGCAAAGGAAGATATGAAATTAGCTATGCTTGGGAATCTATTCCAATATTTATTGCAAATATAAATGGAAAGCAGGTAAAAAGCTATAAAGAACCTATAGTCTATCATTTGCGTCCAAGAAGCACACGCGCACCAGATAGAATCCATGTTTATCGAGGAGCAGCTATGCGGGAAGTCGGATATTGGACTCCTTATGCATTGGGTCGATGTTTTCTAACCAGTTTTCGTAGAAGACAAATTAAAGCAGGAATTCTGATGTTTATCGGATATCTAAAGGGAAATGTAAGTAAGAAGAGGAAAATCATGGCACGTGAATATAGAAAATATCAAATTAATTTAGTTAGGAACAAAATACTGTTGAAAAAAAGAAACTATTTGGTTTAGTTCGAATATTTCCGTTTTATTTATGTGAAATTCCTGAGCCTAGCTGAATAAGTAAATAATGCCCCTTAACATTTTTAGCTTTAATTCTTCTTCTACCATCTATTAAAACTACTTTTTTCGCTAATTGCTTTCTGATATCAACTAATAATTCATCAGTAAAAACATTATGTGAGGTCATCATCGCAATTGCATCAGCATCTTTTATTGGTGCATCATTAATTGATTTATATAATTTGCAACCCCAAATTGTATCTGTATCCAAAACATAGGGATCAATTAGAATTACCTTTGCACCTTTATTAAGAAGATTCTTAACAACAATTTCCGAAGGAGCTGATCGTAAATCCCCAGTGTTTTCTTTATATGATACTCCAAAGATGATTATTTTTGACCCTTTAACTGATTTCTCAATCTTATTTAATCCATCTTGAATTAATTCTGTCATATGATAAGGCATCCAATCATTAAGACGTCTACCAGCTAAAATGATTTCAGGATTGTAACCTAATTCTTTAGCTTTTGAAGTTAAATAATAAGGATCATGTGGTAAACAATGCCCACCAACACCTGGTCCAGGCATATATTTAATAAAATTCCATTTTGTTGAAGCTGCTTCAATTACTTCTATAGCATCTATTTCTAGCAACTCACAAATAAGTGCTATTTCATTCATTAAGCCAATGTTAAGATCTCTTTGAGTGTTTTCAATAACCTTTGCAGCTTCTGCTGTTTTAGTGTTCCTAACAAGTAAGATGCCATCTTCAATTTCAGTTATTGCTTCATATAGACTTTTTAATATAACAGCAGTTTCTGGAGTATCTGCACCTATAACTCGATTTAGTTTTGAAATCGTATGTTTTTCATCTCCTGGATTATATCTTTCAGGAACATAGGCAAGATGAAAATCAATTCCAGCTTTTTTCTTAGAAACTTTAGCAATTGTAGCACCAAGGATTTCTTCTGTAACTCCTGGATAAACAGTTGATTCAAGAACAATTATCTGATTTTGCTTTAAATTCTTGCCAACAAACTCACCTGCTGATATTATATAACTTAAATCAGGGACTTTTTGAGCATTCACTGGTGTAGGTACAATTACTAAAACAAAATCGCACTCATTAATACATTCAGGTGAATCATGAAAAGTAATATTCTTGGTTGAAAGAGCTTTCTCTAAATTTTCTTCAAGACCAACATCATAGAATGGAAGTTTATTTTCGTTTAAAACAGCGATTTTTTTCTTATCAGTATCAAACCCAAAAACTCGGAATCCAGATGATGCAAAATGTAAAGATGTAGGTAATCCTACATAACCTAATCCCATAACACAAATTTTAGCCTTTTTATCAGCCACTAATTTTTTTAAATCTTCAATGAAAGACAAAACCTTTCCTCCAGAATAATTAAAATACTTATGATTGCATTCGTGAGCATTAATTGGCAACTTATTAATAATAAAGTTTTTTTCCGACCAGTGTATTTAAAAATTATATTTTAAAAATTACGTCATTTTCTATTATTGGTTATATGATATGATATCATATACTTAATTTTCTAATTTCTACAAAATTGTTTTCCAAGATAAAAGACAAAATTGTTTTGAGATTATAAGGAGGTTGTTTGTTATAAATAATTGAATAAATTGGTGTTTTGACTTCTTTCTTTAGATTATCTACATGACGACAATTTTCTTGGAAATCATCAATAAAGACTATAGCATCAATAGTGATGTTTTGAGTTTTTAGATCAAAAAGAGCTTCTTTTACATGATAGTTTTTCTTTCGAAAGTCTGCTATTATATCAACAAAAAAATGTGATAATTCTAATTCATTTAGTGTTCGTTTAACTACATATGGTGGATTCCTACTAGTAATGTATAACAAAACACCTTGTGTGTTAAGTTTTTCTAGAAGTGATGGTAAGCTATTTTCAATTAGTTCAATTTCTTTTCTATTTGTTACTAAAGTCTCATCAAAATCAAGAAAAACAGCTATCTTTGATTTTGAATTTTTGCTGTTATGATTAATCATCATCTTCACTTGAAGCTAATTTTTCTAACTGAAAAATATTGTTGTTATAATTGAAGAATTCTATAAAACTGCGTTCAAGTTTCAAATTATATTTTATCTTAGGTTTAAAATTGAAATCAAATTGTTTTAAAGCCATTTCAATTACTATTTCAGGGATATTAATTCCTGCAGCAACAGACATAACAGTTGTTCCTTGTAATCTAGGATTGATTTCAATAACATGATATTCACCTTTATTTTTTGCTGATTGTCGTATTTGTATTCCAACAGAATAAGAGAATCCATATGATTCAACCATTTTTTCAAGGTAAGTATTCATAGACGAAGGTAGTTTTTCAATTACTCCTTTTGTTGTTATCCCACCAACCATCTTTGTTCTTCTTCGAGGTAAAATAGCAAATGTTTTTCCTTTGTAGCAAAGAATATCAATAGTATATTCTGGATCTACTAAATATTCCATTAAAAGCATTTGAGGAAATTCATCACTTAGAATATTCAGTACCTCTTCTTTCGTTGAATAAGTATTATTTGGTTTTTCGTCAAAAAAGATTTGACGTCTGTCTTTTGTTGGATCTAATATTCGAAAACCACGACTACCACTAGCATGACAAGGTTTTATTGCAATTGGTTTTTCAGGATAACCCAGTTGATCTAATGCATTCTCAAACTCAATTCTTGTTTTGGCAATGCGATAATCCATCGTAGGTAAACCAGCAACTTCCCTCAAGTAATCTAACATATAATGCTTATTAATTGCCTTTTTCATAATCTCAGGGTTAGGTGTTACTATAGTAGGTATAGTGTTTATTGAATTGAATTCCTCTAAATTCTCACAAATAGAAAGTTGATCATCTGTTCGAATTGGAATTACTACATCAACTTTCTCTTTTTGGCAAATTCGCAATAACTCCCCAACAAAATCTGATGAACGATTATCTGGTAGAATAAATGATTTTTTTGCTAAATGTTTCGCAATAAAACTGGTTTTCCAATCCGTGGCAATGAGTTTTATATTAAATTTTTTACTTAAAAATAAAGATCTAGCAATACTAGAAAAACCAGGAGCATCAGCACCAGTAACAAGAACTGTTATTTTTTTTTGTTTTGTCAGGATAATATCCACCTTATTATTTCAAAAGCTTCAGCGTATTTTACTTGAATTTGAGTTCCACGAGTGATTGCAAGTGATTGGATGAATTCCGGATTTAAATACGAACGATATTTTTGTGTTTGATAACAAGAAAGTGCTTCAATTTTCTTATCTATATGCTTTCTTTCTAAGATGTGAAAACAGTTTGTTGGAAATGAAATATTATTCCAAGGAAGTTCGTAACCTAGTAAACATCTTGTTTTGAAGGCACGTAAACCTTCATTACTTATCACTTGATGGTCTTGATGAATATCTTTTGTTGAAGGGAGAAATACTAAATCTGGGTTAATACTTTTTCTTAATTCTATCATTTTATCGAGAATCTCTTGACGGTGATATGTGAAAGTTCGCACTTCATGATTACCGATAAAAGCATTATTTTTTTTAATTCCAAGAACTTTCATTGCTTTTCGAAATTCTATTTCAAGGGTATTTTCTGGCAAATCTTTTGATAAAGATCTACTAGCATTAGAGAATGCATAAATATAAACATCAACATCTTGATCAATTAATGATGCTATAGTGCCACCCATTCCAAGTTCCCCATCATCTGTATGTGGTGATAAAATTAAAACTCGTTTAAAACCAATATTTTTCATATTAATGATAATCACCTTCTTTGTATTTGAAATTTTGTTTGTTGTTTTTTGATTACTATTTTTTTTATATTAATATTTGGTTTTTAATTACTTATTTGCAAATTTTGAGAAAAGTAATAACTGTCTAATGTGAAAAATAATATTCAGAATCAATTATTTACTATCAATAATTGGAGCAATTTAAATCATGAATTATAATTGTATTTTATATGAGATAAAAATTAATTTAAATATTAACAAAAAAATTAATTATCCAAGAATCTCTCATTAATCAATCTTAAGCTTTAAATAAATTCACATTCAGGGACTTTTTGATAATGGCAAGAATTGTAATGGTTTCTCATTCAGTTTCACCTGACAAAAGAGTAGACCAGGAAGCAGAAAGCTTAGCTAAACAAGGTCATAAACTCTACCTTATTTGCGGAAGAAAAAGGAAAGCTGAATCATCTCCCAAAGTATATGAAGAAATTTTCCTTATTCCCTTAAATCGAATGCAACAGGCTTTCTACTATTTCCCAGTTAGAGTTGCTATAAAGAAATATGCAAAAATCTTTGCCAAAATAAAACCCGATGTTGTTCATGCACATGACTTGATGGCAGCATATATTGCATCCTTTTCAATTAATAAAAACATGAAATTTGTTTATGATGATCATGAAGTTTGGGAATTAACTAAAAAGCAAAAATCTGAAAATATCAAAAATCCAATTAAATTTTTGATTCGAAAAAAATTATATTTTGATAGTAAAAGAATAAGTAAAAAAGTCATGAAAAAAGCAGATCTAATTATTGTTGTTAATGATTATTGGATAAAGTTCTATGAAAAAAGAGGAGTAAATCCGAAAAAGATTATAACAATCGAGAATTTTCCTAAAAAAGAGCTTATTGATGAAGCTCTCAGCAGAGAAGATTTGATAGATGACTTTTTTATTAAGGATCCTAGAAGTAAAGTTGTTGTTTCATCCTCAGGTGCAAAAGTTACTGCCGATGTTAGTCGAAATGTGATAAATTATGCTGAAGCTATTTTTGAGCTTGATAATTGGGTTTTAGTAATTTTTGGACCAAAAGATGAAAGATTAGAAAAATTAGATGCTCATTTCATATCATATAAGCCATTAATAGAATATCTTTCTTACTGTTCAAAATGTAATGTAACTATACATCCAGCATTACTAAATGAGAGGTCTCATTATGGTTCACCAAACAGAATTTTTGAATCAGCTTTATTAGGATTAAGAATTATTTCTAGTAGAGCAAAAACATTAGTGGACAAATTCAATAACTACCTTATCTGGGCAGGCCCTGAAACTTCAAAAGAAGACTTGATTAAAATATTTATGAATATTGATGATTATCCAACAGGAAAGGAACTTATGGAATACGGAAAGAGATTCATCTGGGAAGATCAAGTAAAGAAACTAATTTATCGATATGAAGAGATACTTAAGAATCCTAAAAATTAAATCTTGAAACAAATTTCTTTGAAAACTAGTAGAATTGTCTTTCAATAAAAATCCTCATAATTCTCTAAAACAGCTTTTTTTACTTCACTAAATTCTTTATATTTTCCTTTTTTTCATGATAGAATTTTTCAAGTTCATTCATGTTAAACACTCTTACGTTCATGCAATATTTCTTATTTCTAATACTCTATTTTATTTTTCTGTCCCAATTCTTTGGATCTATTGGATCACTTGGGAATCTTTCATAACCTTCACCAGTTAATAGGAAGTAAAGGATACCATCTGTAACCAATTTACTAGATTGTACTTCTTTTATAATCTTCTGAATTAAAGAAGTAGTTTGTTTTATTTCCATTTTCTTATAATTGAACTTCTCCATGTATTCACCAATGACAAAATCAGCTAACCAAATCTCCCATTCTTCCAATTTTGTTTTCCATATATCAACCATTTTCGAAGATATACCATTGATTTTTTCCTTAAACATAGAATTCCCTGTCCATTTTTCACCTGATTTGTCAGTAAAGGTTTTAGAATCTAACATCTTTTCATCGGGCTCCAAATCCAAAGTGTTACAAATTTCGCTTAGGACTTTTTCTGAGTTGTTTACTAAATCCTCATATCTAATTGGAGCATATCGTTTATTTTTGAAACGAATTTTGTATTCTTCCATTAAAGCCATTGAATCACGACAATTCAGAATCGCATCTAAGTAATCATTACCTGGAGCATTAGTCATTTTTTTCCATGATAGCAAAATTGCTCTAGGATCTCTTATAATGTGAATAACTCGACCATTTGGAAACATTTCAAAAAAAGCTGGTATTTTTGTCCATACGAGAGTTGTTTTTTCACCCCAAAGTTCTGCTTCCGAATTCACAAACAATAATTCTCTCATTAAATTATCATAAATTAATCCATAAGTCACATTTTGATTCTGTAGCTTTTCGATTACTTTTTTATCATCAAAATGCATGTCCCACCTATCTGCAATTCTCTCTTTAATATCTTTAACAAGAGCTTTTACATTATCAAAATTAGATATTGGATTGTATCTTTCATAACTAAAACGCATGAAATTTACAGAATCATAAATAAATTCGATTTTTGGATGGTTCTTAATTATTTGTGCGATTAGAGTAGTTCCAGACCTAAATGCACCTGTTATTAGAATTGGTCCATCCGTTTTCATTTTAATCAATCCATATTCAAAATTTTGTGTGTTGTTTCATTGGTATCCACATTATATACAACGATTTCTGTAACACCGCTTTCTGTATTCGCTGCAAAACCAATTTTTTCTATTGCATCGATTTCAAGTGTATTAAAATCAAAAGTAAAGCTCCATTCATTTTTACCTTGGAAATCAAGATTCTCCCAAAAATACTGATTTGTTTTTGTTTTAATAGCAAAGAAAGGTTGTGGACCGAATATTTTGTTCTTTGATGAGATTTTAAACACAGAAGTATTGTTTCTTTTCTCCAATTGAACTTTGAAATCAGGTTTGATAAGCTTCTTTATTCCAAGAACACCTCTCATGGCTTCTATTGCATTACAAAACTTATATTTTACATCAGGATATTCTTCTGAAACTTTCTTTATCATTTTTCTTATTTTATTTATCTCAGATTTCATATCTCTGAAATCATGATTTGCGAAAGAAATTAAAGTATTTTTTCCAGAGGATTTCACCCTATTGAAACCATCTCGAAAATCATCAATTGATATTTCTCTAAGTCGAGCATGCATGTTCAAGCATCTAGCTATCCATCGTCTACAATTTCCTTCCTTCTGATAATCATCATGATCTGGATGATAAACCGTCCATTCAACTGGAGCTCTTCTCCAATCACCAAATCGACCATCAGCTAAATCTGGTTGATCAGTTGGTTTCCCTTTTACAGCTTGATTTGCGTAATCAAATGGTATCCATTGTTCTAGAAACCAATTTGAATCAGGTCTTTCAGTGTGAAATCCAGGTCTATAAGCAGATGGAAACCACATTCTTTCAATAATTTTTCTTGCTAATATTTCAAAAGGCATTGATGAACTTACATAAGCTGTACCAGAGCGATGTGCATCCTTTATAAAAGATAATGGGTGAAAGTGCCACTGGATCATATCTTGAGTAATATTGTGTAATTTGTTATACAACCAATAGTGATCAGAAACATTGTGATGACCTAAATCTCTTCTCCGAGGATTTATTCCTGTAAAACCTACATGATCTAAGCAGAACCAGTTAAATATCCATCCACCACCAAAGGAATCTTGTAATTCATCTCTGAATTTCACTGATGTGATTTCATCTAGCATTTCATCAATTTTATCCCAACTATCTTTGTAATTCAATCTAGTTGAAGAAACAAGATTTGCTATAGCGTCTTCTTTGCCGGAAAGCGGGATTGCTTTTTTTTGCAATTTTTTTAGATTATCGAATGATGGTTCTATTTTAACTCCAAAAGCACTATTTATTCTTTCAAAAGTTGCTTCTAGTGATTCGTATAGAGGTCCTTCTGTATCAA
>JABLTI010000060.1 GCA_013166835.1 Promethearchaeati archaeon
TTGTCATAATCACTTCTAGGTATAAAGAAAAAGTATCCAGTTTCTATTTTTCTTGATCCTCTTTTCGGGTCATCAGGGTGTAATGGTATATCTCTAACTCTTTTTTCAGATAAACCAACAACAAACAAGATAACAGGGTCAGGAACAAAGAAATACCTATTTGAACTTGAATCTATGAGTTTTCTATTTGTTGCTGAAATTAAACTCCAATCAATATTTGTTGGTTGAGTTGTCATGCCAACTTCTAATGCAATTTGCTTTATTGTTTCGGGTATAATACCTCTTTTCTTCAGTCCTTTAATAGTCACTAATCTGATATCATCCCAACCCTCGACTTTTCCTTCCTCAACTAATGGGATTATTTTACGTTTAGAAGCTGGACTACCAATAACGTTGAATCTTGCATAATGGAATATGTGTGGTTGTGGTAATAATCCAAGTAATTCCCTTATTTTATTTTGTAATTCTATTCTGGTATCAAATTCTGCACTTCGACCGACATGAGTTATTCCACATATTTTATCCTCAATCGCATTTGCAAAATCATACAAAGGCCAAACATTATACTTTCGATTTTGTAGGCAATGAGCATCTTTTCTAATTGCCAAAATTGCTGGATCACGCATAACTGCATTTTGACTTTGCATATCACCTCTTAACCGCAGGACTATCACACCTTCTCCATACTCACCTTTCAACATTTTATTCCATTCTTTCATGATTGCATCTGGTTTCTTCTTTGCATGTTCACATGATTGCATCTTTGAACGTAAATCTCTCATTGTTTCAACAGAACAAATGCAAGTATATGCTTGTCCTTTTTTGATTAATTCTTCTGCTTTTTCATAGAAAATGGGAATATCATTTGACACAATTACTTCTTTACTAGGAGTAAGTCCTAGCCATTCTAGAGATTCTCGATGAGCTTCATAATACTTGATTTCTGCTTGTTTCGGATTAGTATCCTCGAATCTTAGAATAAAGGATCCATCGTATCGATTAGCGTAATGATGAGCGAAAAATGCTGTATAGGCATGCCCTAAATGCATTTCACCATTAGGTTCTGGGGCATATCTTGTAACAACTTTTCCTTTTATAGCATCTTTTAGTGGAGGTAATTCTCTTACTTTCTTTTCGGTCACTTTTCTCTCGAGGAATTCAGGAGCTATTTTGGTCAATTTCTCAATTTGAGCATCTAAAGATAACTCATTGAGAGAAGGGATTAGTTCTTCGATAAGATCATTTACCTTCTTTGAATGTGGTCTCATATCTACATGAGTTGCCATGATTTTTTGCATTACTGCTTTATCATTTGCTTTACCATTATGCTTGATTGCGTTTTCTAGACCGTATTTTTGAATTAAATCTTTGATTTTTTTCTCTACATTATCTGACAAAGTTTGACCATTCCTTTTTTTCGAGTTTGTGTTATCAAAAATCGATATTAATGAATATTTAAAGTATTCTTCTGATTAAGCTATCAAAATAGATTCTTATAAATGAACTGCTAAAAAATAAGAAAAAAGAAAGTTATACTCAAGAGCACAAATCATTTCTTCTTCAAAATTATCCGAGCATCTACTCCAAAAACGCCATCTTCATTAGCGATTATTGGGTTAAGATCAATTTCTTTAATGTAATCTTCTAAATCAATTGCTAATTTCGAAACCTTTACTATCATCTCAGCTAATGCATCTCTATTTACAGGCGGTAATCCTCTGAATCCATTGAGCATTTTTTGTGTTTTTATTTCATTAATCATTCGTAGAGCTCGTTCTTTTGTTGTAGGACACAACCTAAATGTTACATCGCTAATTATTTCAACCAATACTCCACCGATTCCAAATGCAACTACTGGACCAAAGGTAGGATCAATATTCATACCAATTATTAATTCAGTTCCTTTCTTCACTTGTTTCTCAATTAGAATGCCCACCAAATCATATTTTGCGAGTCTTTTTTTCATATCGTCAAACTTTGCTTTCAGATCACTATCATCATTTATTCCAATAACAACTGCTTTGTAATCTGATTTGTGCAAGATTTTTGATGACATGGCTTTTATAACAACAGGATATCCAACTTTCTTTGCGAAGGTTAATGCTTCCTTAGTATTGTTCACTAATGCATTGGGTGGAAATGTTATACCTACACTTTCAAAGATTTTCAAAGCTTCATGTTCTAGAAGAAAATCTCTGCCTTCTTTGTATGCTACATCTATTGATTTACTATCAATTTTCATTTCTCTTTCACCTTCTACTTTGGAATCTCTCTTATGATTGGCAGCTTTTGTCCGTGATCCCGGAGATAGTCTGCATACTCAGTTAGTTTATCTATCCCATAGATTGCTCTTGCAGGAGTGGGATAAAATGGAAAGTTCATTTGTTCTAATTCTTCTCGAATATAAACCGCTTCTGCTCCACCAAGAGCGCAAAAAGTGATGGTTTTGTTCATTGTTTTCGCGTAGGGTTTCAATCCTTCCATTAGGTCTTTCACGTTGATTGCTGGAGGTGTTGGAATGATAATATATGTTATAGAATCAATATTAGGATCATCCTTCGTTTGCTCTAAAGAGTAAATGTACTCTTTTGCTGTTGCACTTCCAGTTAAATCAATTGGATTTTCAACAGAGAAAAATGCAGGTAAGTCCTCCTTCATCTTATTGTGAATGGTGGGAGATATTTTCGCTAATTCTAAACCTAATTCACCAACGGAATCAGAAGCCATAACTCCAGCTCCTCCTCCATCAGTAATTATTAGAACTCGATTTCCTTCGGGTAACAAAGAACTATTGAAAGCAACCATACAATCAAATAATTCGTCCCAAGTATACACACGTATAATTCCTGCTTCTCTAAATAAAGCGTCAGTTACAGCATCATTTGCAGCAAGAGAAGCTGTATGACTAGCAACTGCTTGAGCTCCTGCTTTGTTTCGGTTTGCTTTTATCGCTATGATTGGTTTCTTCAAAGAAACTTTTCTCGCAGCTTCTATGAATCTTTTTCCTTCATTAAAACCTTCCAAGTAAGCCAGAATAATTTTTGTTTCAGGATCATCTCCGAAATATTCTAAGATGTCTGCTTCATTGATGTCCGAGGCATTCCCATAGCTAACGAATTTTGATAGGTAGTTACCATTCCCAAGAGTACCCATAATATCTAGAAATGCGGATCCAAAAGCACCACTTTGTGTAAGAATAGATATACCGCCATTTTTAGGTCTTGTCAATTTACTTTCAGGCAAAAAGACCATATCAATTCCCCTTTTGGGATAAAAAAGCCCAATACAATTTGGACCAACTATTCTAATGTTGTTTTCCTTGGCGATTTCATCAATTCGTTTTTGAAGATTCTTCCCTTCTTCGCCAATCTCCTTAAATCCGCCGGTGATTATTACAACGGATTTTATTCCCTTTTTAGCACAATCCTCAATAGAAGAAGGTACGTATTTTGCTGGTACAATAATTACGGCTTCTTCTACTGGATCATCAAAATCAAGCACTGATTTGTACACGGGTTGTCCTAGAATTTCTCCTCCTTTAGGATTTATCAGATACGTTTTACCTTCAAAATTCTTTATGAAATTCTCTGCAATCACATAACCTGGTTTATCAGTAGCAGATGAAGCACCAAAAATTGCTATGCTTTTCGCTTCGAAAAAGCTTTGTAACGGGTTTTTAACCATTTTTATTATACACTCACAGTGGTAATAATTCTAAACTTTCAGCTAAATTTATCTTCCCGTTCCATTATTTTTTTATCTCTTTTAAGACTTTTTGAGAGTAGGTAATAGTTCTGGAATATTTCATGTGTTATTTTTCCTTAAATTAATTCTTTTGGTGAACCCTCTCTATTATCAACACCTTTAGGTTTGGAAACAAATTTTTGAGATTATCCAATAAAGTATATGAGTGTAAATTGTTAATATTCGGTAGTGATGGCAGATGAATGAAGTAATTCAAGCTTTAGAGAAAATAAGAAAGGAGTTCAAAGGAAAAGTAGGAGAAAATGCGGGAATTATTATTGGTGAGGATTGGTTACATAAATCGAAAACAAAAATTAAGAAATGTATAATCTCAGCAAGGCTTACACGTAAAGTTGTTGCTACTGCTGCTAAAGAAGATGTTCAATTAATCATTACTATTTTTCCACCAATTTTTACTCAAGGGAGTCATAGGAAAATCAGTAAAGAACACCTTGACCTATTAAAGATTTTATTAGAGAATAGCATAAGTGTTTATTCTCTTGGCGAGGATTGGTTGAACACAGAAAATGGTGGATTTGATTATCTATTAAATCTTCTCGATTTCCAATATACATCACCTTTGGTTATAGAGTATCAAAACAAACATAAGAATAACGAAAAGAAAACTGGTCGATTGGGTGAACGAAAAAAGAAAATCTTATATAATGAATTACTAGAATTACTCAGACAACACATTAGTAATGATTTACGTTATTTAGGGTATAGTCAAGCTAAGGTGCAAAAAATAGCTTTCTTCTATGAAATTAGGAATGAATTAATGGAAATCGTAAATGAGCTCAATTTGGATGTTCTTCTTGTTGGTGAAGCAACTTATGAGGGATTACTTACAGCTCAACTCCAAAAAACACCAACAGTGATTTTAGAAAAAAGAAATCTTGAGAATGCTGTTCTTGCTAGTATAAGAAGAAAATTGATGGAAGAAGTTGCAGTTGACCTTCCAGAAATAATTATTCTGAAACAGGATAAAATAGGAACAAATTGAAATTTTACTTGTTTCTAATCAACTGCTTTCTGTAGCACTTCTACAATTTGATCTGTTTCAATTAGCATTTGTCCTAATCTGGGTCTTCTTTTGCTTAACCCAATAAAGACACAATTTTCATTAACTGCTTTGAAAACCATGAAGCTCTTCTTTTTCATTTGTAAAATCGTAGAGCTGACTTCATCATCTTGATCGAGTTCATCTGAAATTCTACTAACAGAATCCAACATCACATTAGCAGCAATTTCAACAATTTGAGGTAATTCGCCTGCATCGTAAATTGGTAATCCATCTTTAGAGTAAACTGCCACGCCTAAGAATGACGAACCTCGGAGAGAACGTTTAAGGAATTGCTTAATGGGAATTTGATCATCCACTTCCTTCATTAAGACATCCTTAAAAGCATAAAAAGTAGAGGCGTCGTAGATACTGGTTTCATGTATAATAACCTCTGATCCTTCATCTATGAACAAATTCTTTGTAGCTCGAATATAATCGGAAATATTTTCTTGCTCTGCCATTTTATCGATTTTGTTCAATAGTAAGTAAATTCTAGCATCAGAACTGAATTTTCGTAAATGTTTCACTAGAGCATCAAACCAATATTTTGCCATTGAAAACTTTGATTGTTCGTTTATATCCAATACGAAAACTAGAGCTTCGACGTGTTTGTATATCGGATCACGGTCACTTGAAATCACGTCTTGAATTGAATACTCACCACCGCATCTCACAACGAGAACTTTCCTTTGCAAAAGATCTCTCATTGTATTCCCAACATCAAGCTTTTCCATAACAGCTTTTAGTTCTGTAGGAGGAGTATTATCAACAACAACTGCTTTTATTGTTCGTAAACCGGCTCCGGGAAGACCGGCAATAAGTATCTTTTTTGGTTCTTCTTCATAAGTCGACAAGGAACTCACCAAGCCAAAATTAAGCTAACTTTCTTACTGTTATAGCGTTAAGCTAAAAAAAGATTTGTGAAAAGGAAAAAGAAAACGAAAAGAAAAACAGGTGTTCAGCTACTAGAGCTGAACTTTAAGAAAAACAATTATTCCTTATCTTCTCGAAGTTTTTCTATTTCTTTGGCTAATTCTGTAGAACGAATATCTGGAGTTGGTAAACCTGTTTCAGCACCAAGACCGATTTCAGTGCCAATTTCGCCCATGATTTTATCAACTTCAGTTTCATCAACATCGAGGGACATCATGTTTTCAAAATCTTCATCCATCATATCAGTTGTCATTTCGATGCCTTCGAATGAATTTTCAAGGTCCTCAACTAATGCAGAAATTTCAGGAGCGTTCAAACTCGCATTTACTTCTCGTAAAGCGCCAGCCATTCCTTTCAATTCCCCTGCTAATTGCTGGACAGAATCAGCTTGCTCTAATCTAAAAATAATGCCTTCAATTCTTGTTGTGAGTCGAGTGTAACTGTACACCCATTTTCTATTTCTAGCCACATTTGAGGCATATAATCTTGCTTGATCCATTAAGCCTTTTCTCATTGCATCTCGAGTCTTTCTTTGCAATTTCTGCTCATCAGTTTCAAGCTTCTTAGAAGATCGAGCTAGTCGTTTATTAACCATTTTGAGATCGATGATATAATCTCTAGTATTTTTTCCGCCACCTAGCCATCTGACAAATTTTCCGAATACCATTTTTTTTCTAACCTACTTTTTTCTTTTAACAAATAACAATACTTTCACTAAAAAAAAGCTTTCTTAATTGACTATTTATTACATCGATTTTTCTAAGCTTTTCTTAGTTCTATGACCTATTCTAAAATATATTTTATAAACAGTATATTTTTATCTTTGTATTCAGACCAAACTGTTTAGGAAAAGGCTGGATACGTAATTGGGATGAGTATTAGTTCAAATAAACAAAAATGAACTACTTGAAAAAATACTATAAGAAAACCCTTTTAGCATTGTTTTCTCTTTTACTATATATCAAAATTATTGGAGCTTTTACAAAAATGGTCAAGCCAGGTTCTATTATCGGTGGTTTTGTTATTGCGCTTTCTGTAGCAATTCAGGTTATCACTCTGGTAGAGATCGCTCATTACTATTGGTTATTATTCATTTGGGTAGCCGGACTTATTGCAGGTGTCACGTATGTTTTAGGGGGAATGGCATTTGACACAGATAAAATGGAGTATTATACTACCTCAGGTATCAGTCTTGGTGCTATAGGTGCACTTACAGCTTATTTCGCTCTCTTTCAAGGTGAATCAATTTTCTATTCCTTGACTGATCTTATTCCCGCGAATCAATCAATAATGGTTGGATGGACTTTTGGTGCGATTGGATTATCAACCATTGCATCATTTCTCGTGGCAATAGCACCTTTATTCATAGTAGCTGGTGCGGGGAAGCAACTGAAAGGAGTTAAACCAGGTGCAATAATTGGTGGCATTCTTATTTGTGGCTCTTTAGCTTTGCAAGTTATTACTGTTGTTCATTTTGCTCATTATTATTGGCTCCTTGTTTTCTGGTTCATTGGTTTACTTGGTGCAATATCCCTTGCTATTGGTGCCCGTTCTAAATGGGGATACAGTAGTACAGAAGCTTTAGTTACCGCTGGAGTTTTTATTGGCATCTTATTAGTACTGGTTATTTGGTGGACTGTTTCTCCACAAATGATAGGTAATATACTTGCGAAAACAACCACAGTTACAAATCCTCTGGGATCAGGTAATATGCCAGCTATTCTGCCGACAGTCTTCTCGTTTGTTGCTGGTGTTGTAGGCTTCTTTGGAATCCTATTTTGCGCGGCTTCTGATAAGCGAAGATTTTAATCTTCACTTTTTTTCTTTTATTTTTGATTTTTCTTGTTTCCAGTTTGCTAATTTAACAAAGGTCTTAAAAGGAATCCGAATTTATCACATACGTATTATTTATTACACAATCTTTGTTAGGAATTGCGTGAGGAAAAGAAGTGACAAAAAACATTGAGTATCAATTCGAGTATGGTTGCCTTGGTGGTACATTTGATAGATTACATGGTGGACATAAACTTCTATTAGAAGTAGCATTTAAACTTGCTAAAAAAGTGCTAATCGGTATAACAACAGATAATTTTGCTAAAAAAGGGAAAGAAATTCCTGAACTTATTTGGAATTTTGAGAAACGTGCTAAAGATGTAACTGATTTTCTCCACTCTCTTGGTGTTTCTGATAATCGCATTGATATCAAACCTCTTTCTCGAGCAACGCAATATGCAGATGAAATTCCAGAAATTGGAGTTATTGTCCTTAGTCCAGAGACTTATGGCAGGTTATTGGAAATCAATGATGTCAGAAGGAAAAATGGTTTGGAGGAACTTATAGCAATCGCTATTCCTTATCATAGAGATGAAAGTGGCAGGATTGTAAGCTCAAAAACCTTCAGAGAACTCGAGGTAAAACTCGAACAACAAAAGAAGCAGAAAGATGATGATGCTTCTTTATAGGTTTTCTATTCCACTAAAAGAAATCATCTAAAGAACGAATACCTATTATTTTATCAAAAGAAATTCCTATAGGATCAAGTACTTGGGTTAATGTTGAATCCATTTGTGCTAAATATTTGTCAGTATCAATCTCACTTACTTCTGCGAGTTCTATAGGTTTAACGCCCTCTGATCCTTTTGTCTTAACATAAGAAATGAGATCACCTGCACCTAATTCAACACCTTTTTTCTCAACTAATAATCTAGCGGCTTTCACATGTTGAGGTGTTGTTTTCACATATTGATCTAAATTCTTGTTTAACTGCACTCGGAATTGCAATTCCACAATCGATAATTGACGTTTCTTTAGTTTGGAATAAATATCTTGAACAATATCTTCGATACGGTTCTTTGCTGAATCTATGTCATCTTCTGATTTTATTTCACTGAGAATTCCAACGATACTATTAAAGAGATTTTTCAAAAATGGAGGAGTGTTTCTTTTCTTACCAAGGAGTCCTTTTACATCTACGTTGCCATCGTGATAAACTCCCAGGTAGTTTTTCTTTCGGTCTGAAAGAGCTAGATATCTGTATGTTTTATCTACATCGAGATCAATTTTTAGCTCCTCATCACTCCATTTAATTAGTTCTTTTATTTGCTCTTGCTTCGGATTCTTTAGGAAAACGGAATCTGTATCCCCATAGATTACTGATACACCCATTTCATTACATTTTTCTATTGTCTTTGTGATTGCTTCACGACCAATAGCTGTAGTAGCTTCTGCTAGTGGGGGGCAATAAAATGGAAAATGAGAAGCTCCAAATACCCCGTAAGAAGCGTTAATTACGACTTTAAGAGCTGATTGGATTACTTCATAGAAATTCCTTGTAGGTTGATCAAGAGACGTATCCTTTGTTTTAGGTTTAAACCACGAAACTCGAATATCTCTAATGAATCCAACTAAAATTGACATTAATCCTGCATTTTTTGTGCAAACCCAGTGCTCTGTATCTGGAATTAGTTTCTTATTTTTACATTCTGCATGGGTGCAATTCATAGTTTCATATGATAAATTCCAAATCTTAATGATAGTTGGGTACAGACTTGCAAAGTCTAATACTGTTACCTCAAAATGAATTCCGGGATCTGGATTTACAACTATTGCTCCTTTGTATTTTTTACCTTTTATCATTGCATCTGTTGTTGAATCCCCTCGAGACCCTATGATTTCTTCAGGTCGAGGAATCAAGTATGCTCTTCTTCGATGCTCAGCAAAAAGCCAATTCCTAACCCAACTTGAAACTGATTGCCTAGTAATATCTTCAATAGTCATTCCAGTTAAACGCATTAAAAGTATAATAAGTCGCATTGTTACTGAATCATTAAATGTTGTTAGTTCGAGGGTTAATTTACTATCAATGAAATTGTATTCAGCAAGTGTATAACAATCTAAAAAGCCGATTTCTTTTTCTAAAGTAATTTTATTACTCCCAAGTAAAGCACTACTTACTGCGTTCAAGGAGCTTTCACTATATTTGGAACCAAAAGCGTAAACCTTTATTGCTGCTTGATTAAAGAACCGATAAGCATCTAAATGAATTGAATTTCTTATTTTACAGCTGTCTCGCACTACTAAAATTGGGTTTTCTTTTCGATTTATCTTTAATAATTCAGCTCTGTTAAAGAGATATGGTAAATCATAATTGTCACCATTGTAGGTTATGATTATTGGATAGGTTTGCATTAGTTTGAAAGTTTCACGAATCAGTTCTACTTCATCATCAAAGAATTGAATTTCAACATCCTCTGATAAATTCTTAGAACGAGTTCCCATTGGAACATCAGCTCTTTTCAAAGTGAAGACTTTTTTCAAACCATCATTTCCGGCAAAAGCTACAGAGATGACCTTCTCATTTGCTTTCTTTGGATCTACTAAATGAGTCATATCTGGAGTATAAACTTCAATATCAATTGCTGCTCGTTTTATATGAGGAATTCTTGTTAATAGCAGAGGAAGATATTGGGGAATTAATTCTGTAACTTCTTTTGGAGAATCTTTAAAGAGTTCAAGAATTTGTTTTTCAACCACTTTTTCGATTTTTGGAAAAGCCGGTTCTAAATTTCCCTCTTTAATTTGATAATACATGCCCGGAACCAATAACCGGTCATAGAGATAATTTTGATGATATCTAATATTTGCTTCCCACGCTGCAGGTAGTTTATCTCTTAGACTGTCAAAACCACCAGCAATAGCAAGGGGATCTGTTACACTTATTTTCGTCATTTGGATGTCTTTATCAGTCAACAGATTTCTAAGTTTGAGGGATTCATAACCAGTTATTTTTGAAAAATTCTTAATAGGGGAAATTTGTTTTAACTCAGTTTCCGATAAATCTGAAAGGCAATAGGGTTTATGGTTTGTGTTATCATACCAACCATATAATTTGTTTGAATGCTCATCAAGTAAATAGAGAAAAGCTTTCCCACTTTTCCCATCGTATACAGATTGTAAAAGACATAGTGGGGGAGTATTTATTGGGCAATGTTCTACTGGTGCTCCTTCAAAGATTACATCCTCGTCTTCATCTTGTGTTTTATCGAATTCATCAATGACATCATTATCATTTTCAGCAATTTGTGATGTTTCTGCAGCTGGTTTGGCACCTGTTTTTTCCTTCTCTGCTTTAGGTTTTTCTTTCTTCTCTTTCTCTTCGGGAAGGAAAGCATCTAAAGAGGACTGTTTTTTTGCCATGCATTACCCTCAAATTCTTACAATATTCCACAATTCATCTTTATATGATTATTATCGGTATTTTTCGCTACATTTAGACTTGTTCATCGAACTATTAAGCTTTATTCTTAGCTAATTTTACTAATCAAAGTATTTCATTATATACTTATTAATCTCTTGAGAGTGTGGAGCTTTTATTATTTAATGCATACTCACTCTTGAGTTTTAATGACTAGTAACAATTCGGATAATTCTGCTGTCGGATTTATTGTATTAATATCATTTGCAGTTCTTGCTCTAATACCTCTGGCAATAGGATTTGATAGTTTCGAAGAGTTATTTCGAGTTGGGAAAATAATTCTTATTGTGGTACTTGTTATTGCGGTAGTTGCTGGGGCTATCTTTGGTTACCTTTTCTATAAAAGAAAGATTGGAAAAAGAAATGCAAAGAAAGAAAAAAATTCAAATGAAAATTTGAATCAAAAAAACAAGGAAATATAACAAAAATTCATGAAAAGAGAAATTCTGAAGAAATTAAGATCGTTGAACCAATATTTGAGGAAACAGATGAGCTAGTTGAAGAGCCACTAACTAAACCTTTGAAGAATTAGGTTTCGAATTCGAGATGGAGTTGGAGGAATCTTATTATTTCAGATGAGGTTATTTAGGTTACTAGTTTCTTCGTTGGTGATAAAAATTAATGTCAAACAAAAAGAAATTTCTCATGGATTAATTCGGTTTTTCAAAGATACAAAACCAAAGATACTAAATACCAAAATACTAAACTTGAATGAAATATCTGCGGGTTGGGAGACTGAGTTATATACTTTCGAAATGCAATTTTCTGAAAATGATGGAATTAAAAAGAAAAAGCTCGTTATTCGAATGTATCCAGGGAATTCTGCTGAAAGAAAATTAACAAATGAATTCTTTATTTACAAAAATTTAAGCAAACAAAATTATCCTGTTCCAAAAATTCACTATATATCAACTGAAAAGCAATATATTGGAAAGCCATTTCTTATTATGGACTGGATTCCAGGTGGTACTTTAGATCAGAAGTTAAGTTCTCAGCCCGAGGAAACTTTTAGATTATTCTGTCAGCTTTTTGTTGATCTACATAAACTGGATTGGAAACCATTTCTTAAGAACCAAAATTTAGAAAAAAACTCTATATCACAAATTGATATTTATCTCGATTCACTTGAAAATAGAGTCAAACAGTTTGAATTAACAGAACTTGAACCAATTTTAATATGGTTGAGAGGTGAAAGAAATAGAATAGAAAACGAATATTTAGCTCTTGGACATTACGATTTTCATACATTTAATATACTTTTGAATGATAATGGAGAACCATTTGTAATTGATTGGCCTTCTGCGAAAGTAAATGATTTTCGCTTTGATTTAGGATGGACTTTAACTCTATATAGAGTTTATGGGAATCGTGAAAATAGAAATACTCTTTTTGAAACATATCAAGAAATAGCAGGAAAGCAAATTGAACATATGGATTTCTTTGAGGTATCAGCGATACTACGTCGCCTTAGTGATATTCTTGGAACACTCAAATCTAGTGACGAAAGTACAGGATTACGTAACGGTGTTGCTCAAATGATCAAGGATAGTATTTCGCATGTGGAGAATCTTAATTCCTACCTTGAAGAATTGTCAAGTATTAGAATATTGAAAGTTGACGAGTTAATTGAAAATATAAAAAATAGTGATTAGCTGAGCAATTCAACTAAGATTATGTTTTTAAATTTCGAAAGAGAGTAAGAAAGTTGCTTTCTTGGAAAAGAACGAAAATATTATAAAGCAGAAACATTCGAAACAATCAGCAAATCTTTTTTGCCCTGATAGTGTAGTACGGCCTATCATCTTCGGCTGTCACCCGATGGACGCGGGTTCGAATCCCGCTCGGGGCGCCATTTTTTCATTTTTATCTATAGATTATTTCGCATGTGTTTTTTCAAATTTAAAACTGCTATCTTAAAATTTAAGAAATACTAGATTTGCAATTTTCGTTGTAATTTTGTATTCTTCATTAATCTATAGTGTATATACAACAAGAATCCACCAATTACAATTGTGGATGCTAGAACATATAGGGACCAACTTACACCAAATGATCCTCTGATATAACTTGTTACTATGAAATCAATCCCAAGGCAGATTAATCCAGTACCGAAGAGAATGAATGCTGCTATGTTCAGACCCTTATTTTTGATCTTTATGGATCCAATTATTACAAGTGCAGCAATGACAGCTACTACTGCTTCAATGGGTAATCCTACTTGTAAGAACCAATTAATTTGTCCATCTTCAATTTTGTCAATCACAAGTAAGAATATTGCTGGTGGGAGAGTTTCACCAATATATAGAAGTGGTAGTATATTTGGGAACAGCAATGGTGCTGATATTACAAACCATGCTAGGATTAGAGATGATATTGGGTATAATGACCAAGTAACTGTTTTAGTAACGATAAGATCAATGAAGAGAGTGATCAGTAAGGGAATTAATAATGTTACACTAACGACTTCCCATGCGAAGATTCTTTTTTGTTTTGTAGTTCTACCTATTTTTTCTGTTTTAACTGCAGGTTCATCTGGATATTTCTTGACATAATCAGTTGGTTCTTCATCTGTTTGTTGGATAGATGTCCCACATAGTGGGCATTTTGTTTTGTGTGGTTCAACTTCTACCCCACATCTACTGCAGAAGGCTTTGTTTTCTGTCAATTATTCACTACTCCTAATTTGTTTCAATTCTAACTTGAATTCCATCTTTTACTAGTTTTCTAAAGAACAATTTTTCTACATGGGCTTCCTTTATTATTCTTCCAAAATTAATGTAAAGATTCTCACCATAACTATTTACTGCGCATCCTGTTTTTGTTACCGGACTTTGTGCGGAGAGGAATTGTATGTTCTCAACTTCTTTATTTAATGGTTCTGGTAATGATACTTTGCCGAGATTTGTGATTACTCCTGAATACAAGAATTCTCCTTGACCATTATAAATTATTTTTCCGAATAATCTTTTTATGAACAATGGTGTTAAACGAATTAATGGATGCAATTCCCCTCTTACATTCCTTGCTATTTGTTGACTTATGTACCTATCAGAAACTTCTACTCGCATATAATGGTAAACTTGTTTCAATATTTCATCAAAAGAAAAGTGTCCTAATCTAGGATCAATAGATGGTGTTACATATAGGGAAAAATTTCTCATGGTTTTTGAGGGGAAGAATCTTCGTAGATTTACTGGAACCTGTAATCGAATTGGCTTAAGTAGTCTCTTTTGTTTTCTTAATGGTAAACTGAACAATATATCTTGTAATGCTTCTAGATAAACAGCAACTAAATATTCAGTTAATGTTGCATTCAATTCTTTTGATTTATTGAGTGCTTGTTTAATTGGCATAACGCCTATTGTTAGGTGAAAAACCCCTTTTGGTTCTAATTTGTATGGTATGTGAAAAGCTTTAGAAACTCTAGGTGGTCCAGGTAAATTTTTTTGATAATTTTTTTTGAATGCATCCTCATATTCCTCATAATGAGGTTCTTGGTTAGATCTGAAGATATCTTGCCAATCATTCACTACTAAGCCAGTTAAATTAAGATACTCCCCAACAAGCGATTTTAGAAAGATTAACGCACCAGTTCCATCCGTAATACTATGGTGAAATTCAACAGAAATTCGATTGTAATATGCTCTAACTCGAAAAGGAAATATGCTTTTTTTTCTTATAGGCATTTCTTGACAGGGATATTTTGTTTCTTCAATGACAACTGGTATACCAGGATTTGTTTCCCAATACGACCAAAAAAGACCATTTCTTAGATTTACTTTGTAATATGGAAATCTATCTATTATATTTTCGAGCGCTTGCTGCAAAATTGCTGCATTTATTGGTTTTTTTAGATTAGCAAATATTCTAAACATACATGGTATCCTTGCTGATGTAACGAAGGAAAATACTGTTGCCGCATTATCTAATCTAAACCAATCTTCTTTGGGTGCTTTTTGTATATGGTTTTGATTTGACTTCTCATCTGTTTTTTTTATTTGAAAATTACTAGAATTCATTGAATTGCATCCATTGCGTCTACAAATTTCTTACAACCAAGGAAAATAAGTTAATGCTATAATTAGTAGGTATCCATCCTACCCAAACAATTAGTAAAAGGAAAAAATGTCTATTTTGTAAGAGTGTCTTTTATTAGCTTTAGTACAGCTGAAGTTGAAGAATAGAAATTAATCTTTTCTCGTAATCGTGTTTCAAAAGAAGTCATTTTAGTAATTGGAATAAATTCTATGTTTTTGTAATAGACATCATATAATACTAGACCATCAGGTGGTACTGGTTTTATCCCGCCTTTTGGTTGGGAGGAAGGAGGATTTAATATTTCATCAATAATTTCAGGAGGATATTTCCCTGCCCCTATATCTAAAATAACAGAGACCATTTTTCTTACTTGATTCCAAAGAAAACTTCTAGAAGAGAATTCAAATTCCAATAAATTGTTTTGCAAATTAAATTTAGCAGTTTCTAGGGTCAACACAGTAGATTTGGGGCTTCCATCAAGTAATCCATCTGGTTTTTTACACAGCTTAGCAAAATCATGAGTTCCTTTTAATTTCTTCATTGCTTTTGTCATCAGTTTAAGATCTTCATTAAAGTAATAATGATATAAGCGATATGTTCGCAAGAGTGCATCTCTTCGTGGATGGAAATTTTCTTTTACCTCTGCTTTAGCCCAGGCATAAATATCTTTTGGAAAAATATCGTTAATTTCTTCTAGATATATTTCATCCTTTAATGAATCGAAGGCAATTACTTGGCTTATTGCATTAACTCCTTTATCGGTTCGTCCTGCAGCTGAATATCTGGATTCAGAAACATTGTTTATAATTTCTAATTCTGTTAATGTATCAAGTATTGTTCCTTCAACGGTTTTTATTGATTCCGTTTGTCTTTGAAATCCTTGGTACTCTTTTCCAATGTATGCAATTTTAATTGCAAATCGTACAGGCATAATTGTTATCTTTCCCTTGAAACCGTTTATTATTTCAAATTAAAAAGAACTATATTATAGTATTTGCGAATTCTTCTTGTAAGTCAGCTTCGATTTTGTTAGTTAAATCTCGACGAAAAACGGGAGGAACTATTCGCAATTTAGTTATTAGCATATCTAGAATTTGATCTACTACATTTTTTATGTCAAATGGTTTCAATTCAGCTAAACCTTGAACTATGGATTCCTCCACGAAAACTTTTACTACAGATGAAATTACTGCAAAAGTTATCCCATCTCTTTCAATATAGTACGGAAAGTTTTTCCTATCACGTAATGTGAAAAATTCTAGATTCTCAGTTATGGAGCTCACATACCAGTCTAGACTTGTCTCTGGAACTTTGAGTCTCTCAGCAAATTCCTTTTTTGAACTATGATTGGGATGAGAAGCAGGTAATCTATTTACTATATACAAAGCAGCAGCATTCAAAGCTTTCTGGTCTCGAGGGAATCCTGCTTTTGTAATATACTTAGCTACTACTTTCAATGCAAAAATTTTGTAAGAATCCTTCACTGAACTTGAACTAAAGAAGTCATATGCATTTTTTAAGAATTTTATTGTCTCTTCAGGACTTGTGTGATCCCAAAGAAAGAGGTCTGTTTTCCCAAAAGTTTCAGCATTCATTACCTTACCCTTATTTCCAATAGAGGATTTCTCTTTTATGTTTTACGGCACTCGGAAA
>JABLTI010000061.1 GCA_013166835.1 Promethearchaeati archaeon
TGATAGCTATCAATTAATGATCCTAGATTTGAATAATTTCTTGGATAAAATCAAAGAGCTTCCAGATAATTTCACAAGAATTTTTTCTAATGCTGTAGTTTTTCTCATTGCTATCTGTTTTGCCCTTGGAGTGGTCCTAGCAATTGTAGGAGCTATAAAATGGGCCACTGGCTGGGATGATAAGGGTGGGAAAAAAACAGTAGTAAAGGGCATAGTTTTGATAGGAATATCGCTGATTGCTGGTGGTACGGGGATTACAATAGTAACCTTCACATAATACTTCTGTTGTTTCATATTCCCTTAAAACAATCTTAATATCTGGAAATGTTATTTGTTACTAGAAAGTAATAATCTGTTTGTGGAGTAATTCATATGTTGAAAATTCAAATACCAAGACGATGGTATCTAGCAATTGTCGGATTAGCTGATTGGCGAGAGAAAGCAAAAAATATTCCTTTTCAAGAATACCAGGAACTCAAAGCAATTATAGATAGCTATTTATCAAAAATCTATAAATCCTTCAGAAAAAGAGGTGCATTGGTTGGTAGTCTTTTTTGGTCCCAAGAAAATTTAGCTCCAATGTTTTTACTAGAAGCTACAAGAGAAAATGAAAAATTCTTGAAAGAAAATAGAGTTATTTTTCAAAACGTCACGGAAAAGATAATTGGTAGTTTAACAAGTGAAGAACGCCAATCATTTCTTGGTAAGAACCTGGAGGAAGTAATTCCAGAAGGCAGAATACTGATTCTGGATTGCTCGTTGCCTTCAAATGCTCCTTATTATCCTACAGCAGATCAACTAATGAAAATATTTAGTGAAGCTTTTAATTCAGAATTTCTTACGATTAAGCGCTCCGAGCATGATTTAGATGGACGCAAGAATTGGCTATCAGCTTTAGATAGTGTTCTAAATAGAGAATTGATTAAGGAAGTTGGTCCCGTTAAGAAATTACGAGAAGTCAAAGAGATAGAAGGTAAAAGGCTCTTTGACAAGCCATCCCCAGGTGATTTCGAGAAAATCTCTCGAGTATTATCTGAGGCAGTTCCATTTAGACCCAGTTTATTTGAAGTTGAGCAGCCCAAAGCATCATATGATGATCGTGAAGCACTTGGACATATAGTAATACAATATTTAGCTACAAAAGGAGACATACCAATAAAGCTTAGGTGGCGTTCTGTAACTCATCAGAGATTAGGAAGAAAATTCGAAGAATTGATGTGGATTTCATCTGAAAACATAGATTGGAAAGAACTTGATAAGCTTCATATTTATTCAAAGGAAATCGTTTATGATAAAGTGGAGAAAGTGATTGCTGATGTCGGGGGTATAAACGTTGATGCCTTATGGTCGGATAGTGATTTATCAAATAATGTCTTCTTCTTATCAAAATTCGCTTTTTCAGAAGATGTTATGAAGCAATTACATAAATTTACAATTAATCCTCGAGAACAACTTGCAGAGCATATCGGACCTCGAACAACTGCTATGTATGAATTATGGCAAAAAGCCGGCTTAAACTTCAATATTCTTATCTTTGAAGTGAAAGGTTTGGATCCCGATGAAGATAGGAAATTAATTGAGTGGATTAAAGATCTCAAAAATAAGCAAAGTCCTGGTCCAAATTATTCAGCTAACAAAGAAGTTATCAAGGAAAGGCATTTCAGACCCTTTTAGATAATTTCTTCTCTTATTTTTTCCACAGATAATCTGTTTTTTGTGCGTTCATATCTCTAGTTAATTCCTTTAAAAGGAATTTTGTCGAAATACCTAGTGAGTGATGAAAAATGATGTCACAAATTCATGGACACCAAGAACGATTGATTCATGATGTCTGGGGTGAAAGATGTTTAGAATGTGACTGCACCCATAAACCAAAAGTCCATTTATATCATATAAAGAGCGAAGAAATTGCTGTATTAAACTGTTCTAGTTGCGATTTTACCATAGTTGTTGTAGAAGTAGAAAAATTATCAGATACAAGCATAGCTGATGAAATCAAAAAAAGACAAAATTCCCTTGTTGCTACTCATCAATCATTCCCTTGAATAGATCACCTGCACCCAACACAGATCTCAGCAAATGAATGAAATCAAAAGAAACATGTCCTGTATACCTGAGCATTAAAACAAGCTCAAAGTGAGGCCTCACAAAATATCGGACCAGAAAAATCCAAATACGTGCAATCTATGTCCAAAAACAAAGGATTTAATATCCGAATACCTCAATTATCTTAGGTTATACAGTATTTATGGTGAATGAAATTGGGTAAAGCAATAGTCATAATCTTTGCAGCCGTAACTCTCGTCTTAGTCCCAGTAAGTCTTCTAGTTGTATCTGACACAAGTGTTGATCCAGCCGATTATACCCTTGAATTTCAAGGCAGATTCTATGACGCAAAAATAGGCGGGGAATCTGGTTTCGGATTCTTCAAATTCGTAACAGGCGGAGCAAGCCTTTTTGATCCCAATGCCTGGAATGCTGCTTTCACAGCTGAACCATTCTTAGGTTTGGCAACTGGTACATTTATGATGATTTTATGGTATGTAGGCATGGGAATGATAGTTATAGGTATTATAGTTGCCTTCTTTAAATTGAAACTTTCAAGCCTCTTCTTTATCTTAGCATTTATCGCTGATTTAGGACAACCAATTATCTGGTTTCTTGGAATGAAAGCTGAAGGTATACCAGCAACCACAAAATTAATTCCAATACCACTTGGTGCATTACTTATGTTAACAACAATAATAATCGCTCTCACTTCTAAGAAGAAAGAATCGTATTATTATTCACCAGGTTATTCCTATGGTTATGGACGTCGTTAGAAGTCAAAACTATCATTGTAGTATCCTTGGATAAGACTCCAAGTTACTACTCTTAGCTCTTTTTATAATAAGTTAAGAATACTTTCGGTTATCTCCATCTCTAGTTGCTCTTTTTTAAAGAAAAACACCTAATTACTATTAGGAGTCGGATCTCCTGAAAAGAGAAAGGGTCACACTAAAATGGTATGTATAATAGTAAGAAATATGATTGAATTAGGAAGAATTGCTTTACAAAATCGGGATTTCGCAACTGCAACAGAAATCTTTTCGAATGCAATTATTGAAGAAAACAGTACAGATCCAAATTATTGGGGCTGTTTAGCTGAATCGCTGTTTTATCAAGCTCAATTTGAGAGCTCATTACAATGTTGGCATGAAGCAGCTTCTAAAGACCCACAAAATAAAATTATCTGGATTAGAATCAGTGCATTATATGCTTTAATGGATCAAGAGGATTTAGCAATTCATTATTATCAAATTGCAGAAGGAATACCTATAGAGGGTTAAGATAATTTCTGTTTACCATAGGTCGAGAGTTCAAGGCAATTTATTTATTATAGTGTGGATAATGTCATACTAGTCTATATAAAAAAAAGAGTTGAAATCAATTGACTTATACAATAACATTCACTGTGACACAAAAATATGATCCAACAAGAAAAGAACTTGGTTTAAAAGTAGCAATAAGTGGATTTAGTAAATATAAAGGCGCAAAAATAAGATTTACTGCATTCCCTCATCAAGATAAAACATTTTCTAAATCTGGAGCAATGGCTTTCGAAACAATCGGTCGTCCTGGTAACAATCTCTTAGAAGTTATTGATTCCAAAACTAGTAAGGTATTACAATTTATAGGTTCCTTAAATGGTAATATTTTCACAGAGAGTGATAAAGGTCAAGAAATTTCTATATCTCATCAGTCAAAGAAAGCAGTTATCACTATTAAGAAAGTAAGAAAACTAAAAGATGAAATCATTCGTCTTGAAGCTTCCCCAAAAATTTCATTGTTCTTTGGTTTGAATCCTGAAACAAATCAGCCAATTTACACCAAAAAAACAGACAAAAAAGGATCATTTAAAGAAGAGATAACCGGTGTCCTATCTGACAAGCATGAAATCAGAGTTCTTACTGGACAAATGAGTAAAATCTGTTCCATTAAACCTCCTGAACCTTAGATTTTTTTATTTACAAATTGTGAGTTGCATTTTTAAATTGATTTTACTATCTTTAAAAAAGATAAAATAGTCTATATTAGGTGGTTTTGAAATTTGGATGAAAGCTTATATGAGAAAATTTTCGAAATGGCTTCAAAAGAAAATGCAACTTATGTGGACATAAGAGATGAAGATTCTCTTTATACTTCAATAGAAGTTATAGATGGAAAAGTTCAAACATCCTCCGCAGGTTCAGAAGCTGGTATTGGAATACGTTTGCTAGTTGATGGTGTTCTAGGATTTGCCTATGGCTCTAAAGAACATTACAAAGATGTATTTCAAATGGCATTAAGTGCTCAGAAGACATCAAAGAAATTATCGGATGATATGGTTGAGCTTGCTCCGGTGGATGTCGTTAAAGATAAAGTTGTTATAAAACAGAAGAAACCAGCACAAGATATTTCTTTTGAAGAAAAAATGAAATTAGTATTGGAAACAGATAAGGAGCTTCGTGATGAAGAAAATAAAATAAAATCAACAAGATTATTTTATACTGATGTTTTAAGAAGACAAACATTAGCAACATCTGAAGGCACTTTAATTTACGAAGAAAGACCATATACTAACTTCTATATGATGCCGACTGCACGAAAAGGAACCGAAACAAATCAAGGAATGGGTCGTGCAGGACATGTGGGTGGATTCGAGCTTTTTGATAACGTTGATGTTGTGAAACGAGCAGAAGAAACCAAAATTAGAACCATAAAAGGTTTAGAAGCCAAACCAATTAAACCAGGTAAATATCCTGTGGTTTTAGATGGCTCATTAAACTTTGTTTTTGCTCATGAAGCAGCAGGGCATAGTGCAGAAGCTGATTTTCTAAGAGCAGCGGGTGTTCTTAGAGGCAAATTAAATAAGAGACTAGCCCAGAGTTTCGTAAATCTTATAGACGATGGAACTCTTGAGTATGTTCCTGGTTATAAATCCAGAACCTTTGGATTTATGAGATATGATGATGAAGGTGTCGCTGTAGAAAGAACTGAAATCATAAAAGATGGTATTTTGAAAACTTATCTTACAGATAGAACAAATGCTTTACACTTCAATCTTAAACCAACCGGAAATTGTCGAGCAGAATACTTCTCAAGTTTCCCAATAGTAAGGATGCGTAATACTTTCTTAGAAGCTTCAAAAGGTCAAGATTTATCAGAAGATGAAATTTTAGAACTTGTGAAAAACGGAGCCTTATTGAAACGAGCTGGTGGAGGAGAAGTAGATCCTATCCGAGGAACCTTCAATTTCGGCGTCGCAGAAGTTTTTGAAATTAAAAATGGAGAAATTAGTGATATGCGTCGAGCTACAACACTATCTGGAAATACTCTTGAAACACTTGGAAAGATTACAGGAATTTCTAATAAAATGACTGATCCTTCAGCAAACACTGGTTTTTGTGGAAAGGATGGACAACGTGCACCAACAGGAACAGGTGGAGGTTGGTGTGCTGTGAAAGTGATGACTATTGGAGGTTAAAAAAATGACTGAATATTATTCAATAGAAAAAGCTCTCGAGTATGGAATCAAATTCGCAGAGAAAAAAGGAGCAGAAGAAGTAGAGGGATTTAGCAGTAGTTCACGCGAAATAAACTTATCAGTAGAAAAGAAACTACCAAAATTAACTGCTGGCATCTCAACAGGTGTATCCTTTAGAGTAGTTAGTAAAGGAAATCTCGGTTTTGGATTTACAAAAACTCTAACAAAGGAAAGATTAGAATCAACTATTTCAACAGCATTATCAAATGCAAAATCTAAAGGTAAAGATCCAGACTTTAAATCTCTGCCACTACCTTCTAAGAAGAAAGTTGCCAAAGTGCCTTATGATAAGAAACTTGAGAAAATTACTTCAGATATGGTTGCAGAGGATCAAACTATTTTGAAGGATACCATAAATGATGTTAAGCATTTGAACTTCTTACAAAGTCAATTGTTTCTTGGATTATCAGAAGATCGACTAGTCAATTCCAATGGTATAGATATCTCCAGTAAAAGTGCTGGTTACGGAGGTTTGGCTGCAGCTATAACAACAAAGGGATTAATACCGAATTATGTGTTTGAAATTCAAGGTGGAAATTCCGTAGAATCATTTAATATAAATGACTTAGCGAAAGAAGCAATTTATGAAATACAAAGAGCAGCAGCACCAAAAACAATGAATTTTGAGAAAGAAGTGCCAATAATACTTGAACCAGAAGCTTCAACAGGAATTATGGGTGGTTTATTTGTTCTTCTTGTTAATCAATTGAGCGGTGATAATGTTGCATCTGGTGCTACACCCTATTCTGATCAAGTAGGAAATCTGATATCAGTTGAAGATTTCACGTTAATTGATAATGGAATAAATCCTGATAAACTCTCTAGCTCAACTTATGATGGAGAGGGTATGCCAAGAGAAAAAACAGTTTTGGTCGATAAAGGTATCCTAAAAACATTTCTACTAGATACTTACTATGGCAGCAAACTTGGTTTGGAATCAAATGGTAAAAGTACACGAACAGGTATGCTAGGATTTGGTGACCCCATAAAAACTGCTCCCTCAATAGGTAATACTACAATGGAAATTCTTGGTGGAGATTCAACTAAAGAAGAAATGATTGCTGAAACACGTGAAGGCTTCATGGTTCACTCACTAATGGGTTTACACATGTCTGATCGTAGCTCTGGTCGTTTTTCTGTAACAGGATTTGGTTGGTACATAAAGAATGGTGAAGTCAAATATCCCGTCCAGGGAATTTCTATCTCTGGTATGTTACCGGAATTAATCAAAAATATAGATATGATTTCCAAAGAACCAAAATCAATGTTGCTGGGGAATTGTCCATATATGCGATTTTCAAGTGTTCCCACAACTGCAAAGAAATTTGATTTGAAAACACGATTCGGTTTAACAATGTTGAAAATTATAACACTACTAACTGGAAAACATCCAATGTTTTAATTTGAGTGAAATATATTCACTCATCTTCTTCTCTTTTTCTTTCTGTTATCCACTAAAAAATGAATCAAGTGTAGGTTGCTTTTTCTTTTCTTCAGCTTTCTTTATTGTTCTCTCGAGAGCATTTCTTACTCTTGTCTCAGAAAATCCTCTTTCTCCTGCTAGGAAATCCACAATTTTTTCAATTTTCGGAGAAGACCATTGTAAAGCAAAATCAGTTGTTATTGCAGGCTTCGAAAAGAGTTCTCTTATTGTTTTTATATCAAAATCAATTTTTGCTTCAGACATTTTTGGGAGTTTGAGAATTCTTTCAAGTGTCTTATGCTCTTTTACTAACTTCAAAGCAGTTTTTGGACCAATTCCTGATACTCCAATACCATTAGGATTAAAATCTGTTCCGAGTAATATTGCAATATCAATAAGTTCTTCTTGGGTTAATTCAATTACTTCTAAAGCTTGTTCTAATTCAATTAGCTCTGGTTTCACTTCAACATAAACATTTTTCCGTGGCAATTTTCTTTTTCCTGAGATTGTGAGATTCCGTACTAATCTTGGTGTTCCGAATAGCAAGCTGTCATAATCTTGTGAGCAACTAGCCCATACATCACCGTTTTTCGCCATAATTGCTGCTTGACCTTCACCTTCTGAGGGGGCTTGTATAACGGGAACACCCATCAAATTCAATAATCGCTTTGCATCCTCTATCATAGGTGAAGTTAGACGAGCTGTTTTTTGCGCATATCTTTGGGCTAATTCCATGTCTCCTCTTTCTAATGCTTCTTCATATGCAACATCAGCTTCCTTTTTTACAGTCTTTCTTCTAAGAATTTCCTTTTGTTTTTCTTCTGGAGGTTTGCCATCAAAGATAAACACAACTTTTATTCCACTGTTTATGGATCTAATGATTCGATATAATAATCCGGAGAGATGACTCGTCACATTACCATGTTCATCTGTTAAAAGACTGCCATCCGATTGTCTGATTCGAGTTAAGAATTGATATAGAATATTATTACCATCAAAAGCAATTGCTCTGTCTTTGAAAAACTCAAAGCTAACTTCTTGACGGTCTGCAAATAAGTCGCCGAGTTTTGTAACACCCATTCGTTTTTATCCTCCACAAGTAAACTTTCTAGTATTAACTATTAATTTTTCCAATACTTCACTCGTTTTATTTTTCTTATTAATAAGCAATTAAATTTTAATTCCCTATATGAGTATTTAAACTCGTGATTTAATTTGTCTGAAACGCATTACAATAAATTAGTAAGAGACAATATACCAACAATAATTGAGGAACAAGGAAAAAAACCAATCACTGGAAAAATTAGAAATGATAAGGAGTATTTAGAATATCTGGGGAAAAAATTAGTTGAAGAATCAAAGGAATATAGTAAATCTAAACAACTTGAAGAATTAATAGATCTCATGGAAATAATCTATTCAATATTGAATCTTGAGGAAATAGCTTTTTCAGAATTTGAAAAGAAACGACTAACTAAAAAGAAAGAACGAGGAGGATTTGATAAGAAAATTTTGCTTCTGAAAGTTATTGAATAACTTCAAACATCATATACAAATCAATAGTAGCGTTTCAAATAATACTTCAAGTTATCTCACTTGCTGTTATCTTCTTTTGTAGAATGACTCATTGTATGCCTAAAACAGTATGAGATTTGTAATTACCCATTGAACGATTCTTGGATAGAGCTATTCTTAGGATAAAAGCTATAATCAAAGAGACCCTTCAACGACGTTAGCGTATTCATTGAGTTCGCTAAGAAAATCTACCAATTGATCATTAATCCTTGATTGAAAAACCGTCCAATCTTCTTCATCATTTCTGGGAACGTCCTCCCATGAAATCATGTAATTGCTAATTTCAGGATGCTGATCTTGCTGTAGGTTGTATAATCGAACATGAATTGCTTTCATATATCTTGGATCGTCAAGAAAACAACTATGGAAAAACTCTACGGAATAGGTAATAATTTGGCTTTTCTTTATTTTCTTACTAAATTCATCTCGACTGTCCATAATTTTCTTTATTGCGCTATCAAACCGCAAGGGTATTTCGACTATGGTTGTCATGCATTTTCACCTGCTACCATAAGCAATATTCGCACATGCCCCCCTCCCCTTAATTTCCAGTGGAACTCGAAATTAACGGTATGTCATCTATGGGGACAACTACGCTTTATATTGCCAAATATAATATACAACTACTTATCTAAAAGTTTTACGGTTTATCTATACAAATAAGGTACTATCTAAATGATACACTGATAGTATATACTTTTAAATAAGTGATTCAATATATCTATAACCAACAAAGTAAATCTGGTGGAAAAAACAAAATGATAACTATACAAGAAACCCAAGACAAACTTTTGGATCTCATAAATTCACGATTATCAATAAGACAATTATCGACTCCTGGTGTCGAAAGTCCTATGCGAATGCTTGGTGAAAGAATGCTAAACATGTTTGCGGGTCAAATGATATCGGATTCAATGTTGGCTGAACAGAAAGAAGACATAAAAGAAGAGTTACTTGAAACAGTCATGAGTTCTCTCGCCCTAGCAGGATTGTTGGGAATTGATCTTCAACGCGAATTAATGGATGCAATAGCTTTACTCGAACAAGTTACAGCAGAAGGAGCTTAGAATCCTAGAGATTTTTTTCTCACCTCTAAGGATCAAGTTCCATAATCTAATTTATTTTAAACAATTTAGAGATATTTTGTACTCAGTTTTCCATGAGTTTTTTAGAAGGAAAAATTAAGTTTAATAATGCATTTGAGTCTCGATTTTTCAGAGCTTTTCGTCAAACAAAAAGCTTAAAGAAAGACCCTAATACTTAATTTAAGGTACTGAGAATTGATTAGTAAGAATAGGAAGCAGGACAATGGCAGATAACATTAGTGTTCCAATACGAATGCTTGTATTTACTTCTCCTGACTGTTATGCGTGCCCTAATGTCGAGAGAATTGTACACAAACACGTAGGTACATATTATTCTGACATGTGTCATATTAGCACAATAGATGTTGTTGAATATCCCAAAGTAGCTGAAAAATATGATATTAGAAGTTTACCCACAGTAATGATTGATGATGAAATCGTTCTCCAAGGATTAGTTACAGAAAGTGATATTCAAGATTTGTTATGGCAAAGGGTAACTGGCTCAATCATGGAAAGAGAGGAATCTTTTGATGCGAGAAAAGAAACTCTGTTGACCATTAGTAAAAATAGTTTTGATTCGATTATGAATGAGGAATTCATTCGACCAAATATTGGTGATTATCTGCACGTTGGAGTGATGCAACAAATGATGGTTTCACTCGTGGCTTTAGATAAATTAGTACCACACTTGTTGTATCAAGCTGGGCGCGATGTTGGATTATATGGTGTCGGTACCTATTTGATGATTACATTAAATCCAAGTATTGGAACTGAGTTTCGGGCGAAAGAGCGATTTGAAGAAGTAATGACAGGTTTAGTCAAATATTTCGCTGATAATGAAACAATCAACATTCCAATGAAACTCGCTGAATCCGCAGAAGTTGTAAAATTGAACGAAGATATGGCAGTTCTTAGAATTAATGGCTTAGCAAGTGCTTGTGGTGCTCCTTTTGTTGGAGAACCTTTGTGTCATTTTAGTGCTGGGGAAATGGCTGGTATTACTGAAGCATTGACAGGGAAACATGCGGTTGTTCATGAAAGCAAATGTATAGGTACGGGTCACACATATTGTGAATTTGAAATAATGGTATCAGATGACAAGATTACGAGAACTCAAGAAGAGTACCAAGATGAGTATATAGTAGAAGATCGTAGTCAGCATTTCCAAGGAATTCTCCATGATATTTCGACAAGATTACATGAATCTTTCATTAGTCCAAAAGATGTCTTTGAGCGGGGAAATATTGGGAATGAAGTTCATTTCACAAAACTGCAGCAAGCAATCGTGAACCTTAGAATGGCGGATCCCTTCTCTGGTGCGCTCCTTTACGCGGCCGGCAGACAACTAGGGATATTTGGTCCAGGTAGAGATATTTTACAACGATACTTAGAAGATGAAAACTATTCTTGGCCTCTGACTTTAGATCAATCACTACATGTTTTGAATAAATTCTTTCATTTCGGTATGATTCAAGCTGCAAAAGAACGATCTGATGTAAAGATAATCGAAGAAGATGATCAGCTGAAAATACGCATATATGAATGTGCAATGTCCTCTGGAGCAAAAGACTCAGAAACTACTTTCTGTGATTTCATGGCTGGATATATAGCAGGACGAATACAGATTTTAACAAGTAAAGATTGCATTGTCACCGAAACCAAGTGTCATGGTTTAGGCGATAAGTTCTGCGAATTTGAAATCTCATTTGTGGATTAATTTTGTAATCATGGGGTTGTCTAAAATTAGTGCTAGAAAATCTAAGAATAAAGTTGGTGTTGGAGATAAAGCTCCTATATTTTCATTACCAGATATAAATGGAAAAACAATTCATCTCAAGGATTACATTGGCAAAAAAATACTTGTTGTTTATTTTTATCCAAAGGATGAAACTGCTGGTTGTATAGCAGAAGCATGTACTTTTAGAGATAGATATGAATTGTTTAAGAAAGCAGAAGCAGAGGTATTTGGAATCAGTGGAGATTCAATAGATTCCCATACAGACTTCTCATCCAAATATAAACTCCCATTTATTCTGCTCAGTGATGTAGATAATAGTGTGAGAAATAACTATGGTGTGAAGTCAACTTTTGGGATCATACCTGGTAGAGTCACATATATCATTGACAGGAAAGGAGTAATCCGACACATATTTGTCTCACAATTTAACCCAAAGAAGCATGTGGATGAAGCTCTCAAAATAATTGATGAGCTAAATAATGAATAAGTAGATTTTCATTGGGAAAATTATTTTTAGAAATGGAAATATTCTTTAAACTTCAACTTATCAAGTCAAATGAAACTATAATTGAATTGAGAGAAGCTTTATGCCAGCAAAACCAAATAGCATAGATCAAGAAACATCTAAGCAAGAAGCAGAAGAAGTTAAGAAAACAAAATGGAAACCACCTGAGCTTCCTCGTTTTCTACGCATAATTCTAGCAATAATTGCGAATACAATTACATTTCTAAATTTTGCTAGCGGAGTTGCTGCTATTGTTTTGGTTTCCATAAATGCGAGAAATTTCTACTTAGGCATTGAGCTTGATAATTATCAGTTTGTATTATGGGCAGGTAGACTTGTTCTTCTAGCAATAATTTTTGATTTCACAGATGGAATACCAGCAAGGTTAGCTCAAAAGAAACCTGGATTTTTTGGTACGTTCGTAGACTCTGCTGCAGATACTGTCTCATTTGGTTTAGCACCTGCAGTAATGATCGCTCTAAGTCTACCCTTAAGAAATACAATTAGTCCTGCACACCAAATGTTAGGAGTATTTTCAGTTCTTGTAGGTGTATACTTCGGATTTTGTACTTTGTTCAGATTAGTAAGATTCACGAAAACTCCAAGCAAGAAATGGTTCAAAGGGATTCCATCACCAGGAGCGGGATGCGCTGCAGCTTGCTATATAATAATTAAACTATATATTGAGAGCCAAATAGGCTCAGATTCGATTGCAACACCAATCATTGGTTTGATACTAATGATATTAACAGGGACAATGATGATAGTTCAAATTAAGTATCCAACAACAAAACTACCAAAGAACTTTTTAGAAATATTTCTCTTGGGCTTAGCGGCAGTCACAATTGTAGTTTGTGTAGCAACACCTTTTGCCTATGTTATTTATCCTGCTGCATTTATGTTTGCTCTAACGATTTTTTATGTCTCCTATGGACCATTCTATATGGTCAAACACATGATGGAGCGAGCTAAGACAATAGATGACTATTAATTGCCGAAAAACAAAAGCTTTCTAATAGGTTTATGTAAAATTACATGAAAGACAACTTTATTGGAGATTAAAAGAAATGGATTTTCAAAGAATACCATCTAAATCACCCGTAAGTGATGCAGTAAAGGGAGGAGTATATATAACAAGTGGAATTGCTGGGTTTGATGTTGCAATTGGAGGAAAGGGAATACCTGATGGTTCTCTTATTTTATTGCTAGGTGAACCAGGTTCCGGACATGAGATATTTGCTTTGCAAATGCTCCAAAGTCAAGCAAAGGCAGGTAAAAAAGTATTTTATGTTTCAGTAGACAAACCACCATCAGAAGTCGAATTAGAAATGATGACTTTTGGGTGGAATATCGATACTTACAAATCACTTGGTTCTTGGACATATATTGACGCATATGGAGCAAAATACGCGAGTGATGAAAGTTCACCAGTAATTGCTTGGGATAAAGGATTATTGAATCTTCTCCGAACAAAATTTGTAAATGTAGTAGCCAAATCAGCTCAACCCTTTACAATTATTGACTCAATTTCACATCTACTACTTGATTATGATGAAGAACAAGTAAGAGAACTCATTCAAAGCTTTGCATCCAATGTAATTCGTAAAGTAGGTGGAGTTCATATTTTATTAATGGTTAAAGGCATGCATGATGTAAAAACTGAGATTATGTTCAGTCATATAGCTGATGGAGTTATTGATTTCTACTTACGTGAAAGATCAGATCAACTTCAAAGAACTTTCAGAGTAAGAAAAATGCGAAAAGCTATTTATGACACCAGACTCTATCCAGTAAATCTGGAAGAAGATGGGTTACAAATTGAAACAGCTCAAAGGTTATGATAAAAACCTATTTGCTGATTCAATCCTTCTTTCTTTTTAATCTCAAAGGTAATAGTGAAGCTTTTATTCTTAGAATGCAAAAGAACTAATGAGAGATTATTTGAGAGTAACTTTAAAAACGAGGAATTACCAGCTTGTCTGAAAAAAATCAACCGTGGACTGAATTATATCGTCCAACAAATCTAGGACAAATTGTAGGTAACGAAAATGCAGTAGATGCATTAAGAGATTGGTTCGATTCATGGTCACAAAAAGCTCCACGAAAAGTAGCTTTACTGCATGGACCAGCGGGTACAGGGAAAACGAGTAGTGTAATGGCTTTAGCAAAGGAACGAGGTTACGAACTTGTAGAGATGAATGCAAGTGATACTCGAAACAAAGATGCTATTCTAAGAATTGCTGGAGCCTCTGCAAGAGAAGGAACATTGACAGGGGGAGCTAAAGGCAAAAGAATTCTGTTAATTGATGAAGTTGATGGTATAACTGGAAGGGAAGATAGAGGTGGGGTAAAATCACTGATCGATGTGATTACTGAAGCTGCAGTGCCAATAATTTGCACAGCGAATGATGCTTACAATCAAAAATTAAAAGCATTAAGAAAAGTATCCAAAGTAATAGCCTATTATCCTGTTCACAAAGAATCAATCTTGAAAGTCTTAAAGAAAATAAGTAGGGAACAAAAATTTGAGCTCGGAGCAGAAAATCTGAACTTCTTAGCTGAAAATGCACAAGGAGACTTAAGAAGTGCTATTAATGATCTCGAGGGAACAGCTTTACAAATCAAAGCTGGGAAAACAACAGACATAGAATTACTCCATACTTATAGGGATCAGACAAAAGATATCCAAAAAGCCTTAGTTGATTTATTCAATTCTCAGAATTTCAATGAGGGAAAACGAGCGATTGATGGAGTGAAAATGAAATATGATGAGCTCCTTCTCTGGATTTTTGAAAATGCCTATATGCATACTAGTGATGAGCAACTTGCTAGTACCTATGAAACTTTAGCTACAGCGGATCGTTTTCTAGGGCGAATCATGCGAAGACAAAATTGGAATTTACTTTCATACTTTTTCGATTTGGTTTCTGGGGGCGTTGCTGTAGAAGTAGATAAACCTCATAGACAAATTAACCAATATACTTTCCCATCAAAGATAGGAATGTATGCTCAAACAAGATTTTCACGTGCTCTAAGAGATTCAATTGCTTCTAGTATGGCTGAAAAAACACATGTCTCAAAGGTTGCAGCAAGATCTGACTCAATGTATTTAGTAAAACAAGTTCTTAATGGAAATATTGGCGATGCTGCTCAAATGGCTTATTGGTTAGAATTGGATGACAATCAAATAAAATCTCTCGTAGAGAATCCTGAATACATTCGCAAAATAAAGAAAATCATGAAAGCTTTCGAAGAAGAGAGAATAAAACAACAAACAACAATGGGCAAACAAAAATTCTCAAGTTTTGATGATACTGGTGATGATTGGACGGAAATTTTAGAGGAACACGAGAAGAAGAAAGAAGAACAATTAACAGAAGAAAAAAGATTGAAAGAAGAAGAGAAGAAACGTAAAGCTGCAGAGAGAAAAGCAAAAAAAGCAAAAAAAGCAACAGAAAAAAAATCTGCAAAAAAAGTACCAGAAAAGAAAAAAATTAATAATGAAGAAAAAGATGAGAAACAAGTTTCCCTTGAGGATTTCTTTTAATAAAATAAGTTAAAATACTTGTTCATCCAATGTTTAATAGGGAATAATATTGAATCGTAGGATTTCTTTCAAAGAGGTTATAAGTAAAACTCTCTATAGAATTTTTTACGTTTTAACATTTCCTTTTCGATTTTGCATATTATTTATTCTAAAATCAAAAAAACACGATGAAGCAAGAACAGATGCAATTCGGTTAAGCTATAGCTATAGTGATTAATTAGCTATTTTAAAAGAAAAATTAGCATTACCTATTGATGTTTTAAAAAATATCAAAGGAATTGCTGCTACAATGAATTCGGAGAGTAATCAAGGTCAAGATGATTTTGTTAATTTCTGGTCTAAGTTAAATGATATTTTTCCTTATCTAAATTATCGAAAAGAACAATTTTCAATTATTACAGCAATCCAAAAAGCATCTCATAAAACACTACTGATTGATGCTGAAACAGGGAGTGGGAAAACTGCAGCAGTTTTATCAGCAATTTTGAGTAGGAAAGAAAAGGATGAACGGATTCTTATTTTTACTAAAATGCTAGGGCAAATGGATGCCTGGTTTAGAGAACTAGGATTAATTAATGATTATAATCGAAAAGTTGGGCAAAATATTTACTCCTTAGTTCCTATGGTTGGTAAAACGCATCTTTGTCCATTAGTTACGAAATTCACTAAAAATCAATTTTCACAAATTGGGTGTAGCTTATTTGATTGCTCTCATATCAAGAAATTTCACTTTATGCAGAATGAATCCGGGAATTTCTATGCACTCTCAAGACGAGTTAGATCCAGTATTGCAGATAACATCAAAAAAGGCGTTGGACTCGCTGAAATTCTTTGGATGCTAGAAAACAAAATTGAGAACCTAGGTTGTCCCTATTTAGCATTAAAAACAGCCTTGAAAGATGCAGATATGATTATTACCACTTATCCATTTCTTTTGAATACAAAGCTAAGAGAGATTCTGTTTGAAAACATGGATATTGACTTGGCGAATACAACTATAATTATTGATGAAGCTCATAATCTCGCAAAAGGAAACATTGGAAACTTATCCTACAAAACTCTATATCGTGCTATCAATGAGATTGGTTCTCATAAAGTATTAAATCTCTTGCAAAACCTGCGTGGTCAAGAAGGATTGCATAATTTGGATTTGGAAGACAAAGACATACAAGATCTCAAT
>JABLTI010000062.1 GCA_013166835.1 Promethearchaeati archaeon
CAGATGAATTCGTTGATCTTCTAATGCTTTGTTTTGGTGATGGATTGGAACGTGATCGAGTCAATCTTGCTGAAGTTGGAAAATTAATGAAAAAGATTAACAAACCAATTTATCGTTTAATTATGAAATTAATGAATGTTAAAATGATAAATTATGGCATCAAACGTGATGGTAAGCTTATTAGTGCTTTAACTTTATCCATTGATAGGGATGCAGCTACAATTGGTAATGTAATGACACATCCAGACTACCGTCGACAAGGATTAGCTAAGAGATTATTCCAAAAAGCTGTTTTTGATGGTGAAAAATTCGGTTTAGATAAAATATCTTTAGATGTGCATGCTCAAAATGCTGGAGCAATAAAATTATATGAAAATGAAGGATTTACGGAATTTTATCACACTGGAAAATTAAAACTTGATATTTCACAAAATAAAATTTCAGCTGATGATTCTGTGGTTTTAAATGAAGTTAGTGAAATTGATTTCGAATTTTTTGATAATCTCTTGGATGTTTGCTATCCTCAAAAGATGCTTGAAAATCGTAATAGAAACAAGATGGCAAAAGATTATATTCCTAATCGATTTATACGATTCTTCATTGAGAAAGCTGCAGGACAAAAAATGTATTTTTACTCAATCAGTAGAAAGGATGATACCAAAACAAGAGGATATCTTAGTGCATCAACTTCTAGGTTAGAGAATGGATTGAGGATCGCATCACCCCTTGTTAGGAATGAGGATATTGATTTAGTATTACCAGCTCTTTCGGAATTAATTACACGAATAAAAATGGATACAAACTATTTGAATTTTAATTTGTCTATGCACAGAAAAGATCTTATTGATAAATTACTTGAAGTTGGCTTCGAGTTATCTGAGGAATCCCTATACATGAATATTAAATTTGATGAAGAAAATACTAGACATGGAGAAACTAAAAATGAATGATATACCAGATGAAGAAAAAATGCAAATAGCTGAAGCTCATAAACCAATATTAGAACCAATAGAAGAAAAAGGATTTATTCTCGATATTGGTGGAGGAGGAGAAGGAATAATTGGTCAATTAATGGGAAATCAAGTAATTTCTATTGATAAGAATAAGAGAGAACTTGAAGAAGCACCAAGCGATAATCTAAAAATCGTTATGGATGCGACAGATCTACAGTTTTTAGATGAAACTTTTGGAACTGCTGCTTCTTTTTATACACTTATGTATATGGATAGCGAAACAAAACAGAAAACAATAAACGAAGTTTATCGTGTACTGAAAACCGGTGGTAAATTCTTGGTTTGGGATTCTGAGATTCCAGGTGAGAAACCTAATGATAAAGTAGAATTTTTTGTGGTTCCCCTTCAAGTCAAATTACCAGAAAAAGAAATTGGAACTGGGTATGGTGTTCGATTTATTTTTCAAGATAAGAAATTGATTTCTGAGATGTGCAAGAAAGCAGGTTTTGAATTACATCTAAAATCAGAAAAAGATTCCATGTTATATTTTGAATTTATTAAAAAATAAAGAGAAAAATTATCCTTTTGGATAATTCTTTTTCTTTTATTCTATTTTTTTGCCCATAGAAGCCATGTATATTACGAATTGTTCTTCTCCATCTATTCCGAGTATTTCATTCATTTGCTCATCATAGAAAGCTGCTATTGCACAACAACCAGAGTCAATGTTTTCAACTGCGAGGTACAGATTCTGTGCTACATGACCAATATCTAAGTGAAGATAGCGATAACTCCTTTGTCCATAACGCCAAGCAATTCTGTAGGGAATAGCAACCCAAATGAATGTAACAGCTGCTGCTTTAACCATTTTCTGACCATAAGCACCTTCTATTACTCGATCACCAATATCTTCAGCAAGATCGATTTCTACAAGTTTATGCTTGAGTGATAAATACCGATAAATCCCTGGTTTCAAACCTTCAACATTGTTAATTAAAAGATAGGTTTCAAATGCATGTCTTGCTCCAGCAGAGGGTACGGTTCTTTTGGTGTATATTTCGCTGATTTCTTTAACGCCTTGTGTTGCCCATAAAAGCCAGGCTAATTCATTTAGAGTTAATGCTTTTTCACTATATTTTCGAACACTTACTCTATCTTCTATTGCTTTTCTTAAATCCAAACTAGGGACATCAATTTTATCAGGAATAGGTAAATCGATTATTTTCTTTTTCTCGTCATATGCTGTTTGCAGTGGAGGTTTTTCAATTCCTTTTCTCTGATCAGATTCTTCCAAATACTTGTATTTGGTTTTTTCCATAAATTCTTGACCAATACCTTTTTTCATCTTCAACAACTCATTATTATTTAGTTACTTCTAATATTCTATTAAATATAAGTTCTAATCTTAAGTTTCTAAATTCTAGAGTAAATTTAAGTATTTATCATCTAATTATTATCTATGCCTGAAAAAGTTCGTATAGTTGAATATAATCCTAATTGGCCAAAAATCTTTGAAAACGAAAAAGGCAAAATTAAGAGTAAAATCAGCAAGTATATTGCATCCATTGAACACATCGGAAGTACCGCTGTCAAGGGATTAGTTGCTAAACCAATTATTGATATTTTAATCGGCTTGAACACATTAGATGATGCACAATTTTGCATTCCAAAATTAGAAGAATTAAACTATGAATATGTTCCTGAATTTGAGGATGTTCTCCCAGAGAGAAGGTATTTCCGCAAACCCCCTTTGGGGCAAGGACCAAGAGATTACCACATACACATGGTTGAGATAAAGAGCTATTTCTGGAAAAGGCAATTGATTTTTAGAGATTATTTGAGAAAGTTCCCAAATGTTGCAAATGAATATGGTAAATTGAAATTAAGATTAGCTGCTGAATTACAAGATGATCGTGAAGCCTACTCTGATGGGAAAACTGATTTCATAATGGGTATTCTTAAGAAAGTCGAGAAAGAAACAGAAAATGATCAATAAAAATAGCAATTATTCCCCATATGCTAAATCTTCATATTCAGCTGCTTTATCATAATCTTCGGCTTCTTCGTATGCTGAAGCTAAATTATGTAACGCTTCAAAATATTTTGGTTCAATTTCTACTGCAGTTTTGAAGCACTCAATTGCTGCGGAGAGGTCTCCTATCATTGCATAAACCACTCCCAGATTATTATATGCTAATTGATAGAATGGATTTAACTCAATTGATCTTTCGAAATGCTCTATTGCTTCTTCGAATTCCTTCTTATCTACATGGATTAATCCTAGAAAATTATATGGTTCATAATAAAGTGAATCAATATCAAGTGCTTCTCTGAAGAAATCTGCTGCCTTATCTTGCTCGTTTAATTGCATATAGGCTCTTCCTAAGGTATTATACGCTATTTGATATCTTGAGTTGATAACTAAAGCTCTTTGACAAACGTCAATTGCTTCTTCTATATCTCCTCTTTCGAGATAGCTGATTCCAAGATTAACCATTGCTTCGTAGTAATCTGGTTTAATATCAAGGACTTCAAGAAAACAAGCTATAGCCATAGTGTTGTCGCCAATTTTTGTGTAATTGGTACCTAAATTGACTAACGCTTCCATATAGTCGGGATTCAATTCTAAAGCTCTCTTATAACAAGCAATTCCTTTATCCAATTGATTTTGATAATCATAAGCAACTCCTAGGAGAAACCAAGCACGTGGATTGTCTATTTGCAGATCAGTTGCTTTTTGGAAGAATTCTATCGCGTTTTCAAATTTCCCACTTTGTATACCTGCAACTAGTCCCATCTCGAGTAATTCTTCAGGATTATCTATTTCTCTGATACCCCGTTCTGCCATAACCTTCGAGTCCTATTTGTTTAGTTGTGGGAAATCGTAATCTTTTAAGCTTCTACCATTTAGTTTTGACAAGATTTTTATCAGTCACTAATGTAATTTGCCTTTTAGTTTCACGTTACAGTAACAAAGCGATTTCTAAATTATGACTCTGAAGTAAATATAAACCACTTTCGAATAGTGCAAATTAGCGATAAAAATCAGAAAAATTAGTGTATATGGAACAATCTCATGTGTTCTATTTTCATGCATTTATCCATTACAAAAGGGATTCCATGCTTTTCTGCAATTTCCTTTGCTTTTTCATTTACTATTCCTAATTGTAACCAGATAAGTTTCGGTTTGAGTTTGACAGCTTCTTCTACAACTTTCGGAGTATCTTCACTAGGTCTAAAGATATCCACGATATCGACTTGCGCTGGAATTTTATCCAGGCTTGGATAGACTTCTTCTTCTAGAATAGTTTCCGCCATAGGATTAACAGGAATTATTGTATAACCATGTTCTTTCAGATATTTTGGTATTGAATGTGCCGCTTTGCTTGGATTTCTAGAAGCCCCAACAACAGCGATGACTTTGCTTTTCTCGAGTATCTTGACTATCTCTGAAGTAATTGACATAACTTAAACCACGCTAATTATACAATATGTAGTATATTATTTTTATTAATTACAATTTAACAAATAGTTCTTTTTTCAAAGAAATATTTCATATTCACCGATGCCAAAATCCTCATTTGTTTGCCAATAGTCATCGATAGAATCCAACATTGCTAATTTTGAAGCACCCACATAGGGCATTAAATCAGTTTGTGCTGTGGATAGGATCCTAATATCGTTTTTACATTCCGGAAGTAAAATTACTAATTCATCCTCAAGTCTCTTCTTTAATCCCAAGAATTTTGCTCCCCCACCTGTTAGGCAAATGTTGTTACTAAATTCCTTCCATAATCTTATGTTCAAACTTTTGATAACATTTGCAATCGCTTGGGATAAGTTAATCTCTTTCATATTGTATTTGTTACCTTCGCAATCACTTCTTGGACATAAGGTAACTTTCTCTGAGAAGAATTTTTTGTAAAAGAAAAGCTCAGGTAGTTTCCACCTTTCTGAACCAAGATTGAATGTATATTTATCAATATAGTATGTTATTGGTCTCTCATCAATTTCTTTCATGTTCTGATTATATGACCTTACAAAACAATGGTTTTCTTTTATGTCACGAATAAACATGGAGTCTATTGGTCCTTCGAAGCCTTGTTTCTGTAACCAAGACCCTAATTGTAATGTTAACTCGAGGCCACCAAATGATATTTGAGCTATTTGTTCTTCTAGTATTGCTGCTTGATAAATTGGAACGATTCTAATTTGTGAAAATCCAATATCTACCACAATTGCAGTTAATTTCCTCATCACTGGTAAATAGGCCACTAATGAAAGGAAAGGGTCTGAGATAACAGCAACCTTTTCTGCTAATAATTCCTCATGAAAATACTCGAGAACGAGATCTCTAAATGGACTATCAGTTAGTACTGCTGTTGGTAAACTAATGAGTATAGGATTAACGATAGGATCAATCTTTAATTTCTTAACACTTGCTAGCCAGTATGCTTTAATGAGTTCTTCATTTGTAGTTTGACTACCCTCAATTGGGAATCGTCTTATCCTCACATTCAAATCAGTGCTTTGTTCCGGGAAAACAAATCGAGGATATTTCTCTCCCCCAAAACCAATTTTCGTGCTTGAAGCTCCATGAATAATAAGAGCAGGAGTTAAATCTAGTTCTTCAACTTCTGATTCAGCTTCAACTGCTATCTTACTTTTATCCAGTTTTTTCATCCTTTTGGTTAACAAATGAGACGACCTTAATCAAACGATAATATAGTAATTACTACTTTTTCAATATTATAATGATGCGGTTTGAATAAACTCTCACAGTCATATGGATTTTACATTGGAAAATATATGGATTATATTTCATCAATCGAAATAAAGTTTTTTAATCGCTTAATTTATCAATGGTTTTGATTGAAACATCATCATACAATCCTAGAAACAGGTCGTATCATTATCGTGGTAGTTAGTATTTCAAGCTGTGAGAATTAATGCTAGAACTAGAGAAAATTGACTTTAAGAAAATGGGTTTTCGTGCAGGCATAGAAGTGCATCACCAAATAAAAACAAAGAGAAAACTCTTCTGTAATTGCTCTCCTATCCTTTGTGATGGAGAACCAGATTATTTATTTGAACGATACTTCAGACCAGTGTTAGGGGAAATGGGCGATTTTGACGCAGGCATGCTTATTGAGTTTGAGAAAGGATATCGGGTAATTTATCATGCATATGAGGCTTCTGTTTGCAATTATGAACAAGATGAGCAACCCCCTTTCTGGCCCGATTATGAAGGAATTTATATGGGGTATGAGTTAGCTCATTGGCTTAATTTTTCATCATTAGTAGATGAAGTTGTTGTCTCAAGAAAGCAATATCTAGATGGATCAATCACAACAGGTTTCCAAAGAACAATGATTGTTGCTCGAGATGGATGGGTACCTGTTAATGGGAAGAAAATTAAAATCACAAATCTTACAGTTGAGGAAGACGCTGCAAGAAAAATCAAAACTGAAAATTTCGGACGAACAGTCTATTACAATCTTGACCGTTTAGGGATACCATTAGTTGAGGTAATATCTGATCACGAAGATTGTGATAATCCTGATGACTTTAAGAAGTTGGCAGAATATATAGGGTTAACTTTACGATTATGCGGTATTGCTCAAAGAGGTCTTGGCTCTGTTCGACAAGACATTAATTTTAGTATCAAAGGTGGAGATAGAGTTGAGATTAAAGGAGTACAAGATCTCGACACCTTTGTTGATCTTGCTCGTAGAGAAGTAGCTCGACAAGATATGCTCATAAAGATTGCAGGGATGTTAAAGGAAAAGGGATTAACAAAAGAAGACTTAGAACATACTTATATTGATTTAACAGAGAACTTTGATCCAAAAATCATTCCTAAAAACTACATCCTGATGGGAATTCGCATCCCTAAACTTGGCGGAATTTATGGGATTGAAATACAACCTGGCAAAGATTTCGGTCAAGATATCATCGAAAAAACAGAACTGATTTCAGGAATTCCTAGAAGCTATCTTTTCCATTCTGATGAAATAAACCAGAAAGCACTAAGGAGAGTCCAAGAAAAGAAGATGAGTTTAAAGAGTGAGGATTATCAGAAGAATTTCTTTTTCCAAAATTTGACGATTGATTTAAACAAGAAAATTAGAAAAATACTAAATCTGAAGAAAGATGATGCATACTTTTTAGCTCTTGGTCCACAAAAGTGGGTTATCCATGCATTAAAGAAAATAATTGAAAGAACAAAAATGGCATTTGATGGCGTTCCACAAGAGACCAGAAGATTTCTACCTGATAATAATACAGAATTTTTACGAGTAATTCATGGTCAAGATCGTCTTTATCCTGACACTGATACACCACCGATTGATATGGATATGGAAAAAATACAAAAACTAAAAGAAAAGGTTGGAGCAAGACCTTGGGAGATTGTAAGCGAATTTGATGAAAAGTATGGATTCTCTTATGAACAAACTGTTAAGCTAATTCGACATAATAGAATTAATGATATTAGAAAATTAATTGAAGAACATAATTTTGATCCAAATCGTTGCTATGTTTTATTGGAAGAAACAATTCTAGCATTAACTCGAGAAGGACTAATGACAAAATCACTTTCTATGAAAAAACTAATCGAAGTTCTAAAAGGTGCACATTCAGGTGATTTTGATTTTAATCAAATCCAAGCGATTTTACGATTAATCATTAGTAATCCAAAGAAGAATCTGAAGCAAATCCTCTCTGATCTAAAAATCAAAAAAATAACAGATAAAGATATTGAGCAACTTTATGATGAATCACTAAATGAACTAGATAAGCATCCAAGAAAAAATGATTTCACAAAAGAAGAACTTGCTGAAAAGGTTACTGGAAATATTATGAGAAGAATAAATGGAGGATTTTCTGGCAAGAGGATCTTTGAAATTGTTCTTTCAAAGTTGGAGGGTAAATAACTCTAGGGATGTGTGCAATATGAGTAAGAAGAAAACACCTAAGGAAACAACCAAACAAAAAAGAGATCCTATTGGTTACAAAGGAGAACTCCGGAAACGACTCGAGACAGAAGGAATCGGTGTTTGGAGTGAAGTAACTGTAAAGAAGGGAGATGCCGTTTATGAAGGCGTTATACTCCCAAGAAGTGATCACACATCCGAAGGATACTTGGTGCTTAAAGTTGATACTGGTTACAACATTGGTGTGAAAATCACCCCAGATACTACCATTGAGGAATATGGCTACAAAGAAGGAAAATACAAACTTCCTGATATTAGTGTAAAATTCAAGGATGATTTACCCAATGTTACTCTTCTAGGAACAGGTGGTACTGTTGCTTCAAGATTAGATTATCGTACTGGAGCTGTTTTACCAGCTTTTACACCAGAAGAATTATTCAGCGCAGTTCCTGAATTAATTGATATTTGTAATCTCACACCTAAGAAGATTTATTCATTATTATCTGAAAACTTCCAACCTGAATACTGGGCAAAAACAGCTGAAGCTGTTATGAAAGAATTCGAAAGTGGAGCTGAAGGGGTAATTATTGGCCACGGTACAGACACCATGAGTTTTACTGGTTCCGCTTTATCCTTCATGTTCCAGAATCAAGCTGCACCTATTGTTATTGTAGGTTCACAGAGAAGTAGTGATAGACCTTCAAGTGATGGTCCTCTTAACATAATTAATGCCAGCACTATTGCAGGTTACGTTGATCTTGCTGAAACAGTTATCTGTATGCATGGTGGAACAAGTGATTCCTATAATTTAATTCATAGAGGAACTCGAGTTAGAAAGATGCATTCCAGCAGAAGAGATGCTTTCAGAACTATAAGTGATATACCTTTGGGGATAATTGATGCTAATCAAAAAGTGACTTTCTTGAAGGATGATGTTAAGAGAAGAGGAGATATGGCTGATATGTGGGTTGACACAAAAATCGATCCTAAAGTCGCTATGCTTTACTTTTATCCCGGAATGGATGAGGATATGCTTCACTCTGTAATTGACAATAAATATCATGGAGTAGTTTTCATAAGCACTGGATTAGGTCATGTAAATACCGATATGTACCCTGCTCTAGAGCGTGCACAAGAAGAAGAGATACCAATCTGCATTGTTGTAGAACCTTTGTGGGGTTTTACTAATCTACGAGTTTATGAAACTGGAAGAGATATGCTTGCTCGAGGTATTTTTGAAGGAGCAAATATGTTGCCATGTGCTGCATATGCAAAAATGATTTGGACTCTTGGTCATACGCGAGATGTTAAAGAAGTGGAGAAAATAATGACCACTAATATTGCTGGAGAGATAACTGATAGAGAGTTAAACAGGGCTTATATGATCATGCAAGGTGTTGAACCTGGTTTAGATGAAATGCTCAAACAAGTTGATAAAAATCCCAGAGAACATCGATGGGGTATTTGATTAACAGAATTAATCTTTAAAATAAAGAAATGTTGATACTATTCCAAATAAGGTCTAGCATCAGCATCTTCACCATTTTCTTTAGCAACTTTACGCCAATGATTTGTGTTTATTTTTGCAAATGGTTTCTTTAGAATCTTCCAATAAAACATTCCAGGAAAAGTTCTCGGAGCCATATCTGGTAAATCTGTTCCTGATATAATAGCATCTGCTAAATTATCCAAGATACCTCTCATGATATTTGCTGTTTTTCCAAGTTCAGGCATTAGTTTCCCATATCTTCCTTGGAACATTTCGCCTACTTCGACAGCAAGACTTCCTGCCCAATTGAAACCAACAGTCTTTGCAAATTTATGATATAGTGGAATTGATACGGCAGTAATTTGAACTACTTCCCCAAAACCACTATTAACTATTGGTAAGAATTTTATTTCTTCCAAATTCATTTTTTTTGCAGCAATAAGTTCCATTAGCTTGATAACAATATACGGTTGGCAATCATCATAAAGTGGAGCTATTAAAACAACCATATTGGTTTCTTCAATTTCTTTGAGCATCTGTGAAGTTTTTTCTTCACTAGCGAGTTGACTTCTTACAATGAGAGTAGTAGTTTCAAGACCTTTTTCCTTTAACTTTTCTTCTATATATTTTCCAAAACTAAATGAAGTGCTCTTCTTACCTCTTGGGCTTCCAATTAAAAACAAAACTTTAGTCATTTTTTCAACTCCATTTCATTTATTATTTGTTTTATTTTCTCTTGCTTTATCGTTTCATCTTTTTGAAAAATATGAGTTTTATAAACGGGAGGATAAAAATTCAAACTATGACGATAAATGAGTGTCTTAAACAATTGTTCTTCCTCTTCATCCGAATTCTCAGAAATTCCTATAGCAAGAAGAGATGGATATTTTTCATATCTTTTAATGTGATGCGATTCTCCATCTATTATTTGAACACCAGGATGCAAAGTGCCAATAAGACGTTCAATAATCTTCTTTAATTCAGAAGAATACCCACCAAAGGTTATTGGTGTTAAAAATACTAATAGATCACAATTAACAATCTTCTTCTTAATCGCTTCACCTTCGTCACCTTTTACTCCGGTACATATTCCAGGGGTAGTATCCCAGCATTTGAAACAACCTGTACAACTAATTATTTTGATTTCATTCATAACAAAAGAATCAGTTTTCATATTTCGATATTTTAATTCTTGTTCCAAAGCTGCTTGGATTGGCGCTAATTTTTGTTGATGTTTTAGACTTCCATTTAGAATGACAACATTCAATTAAATCACAGCAAGTAATTGATATTTAAATTTAAGAGTTTTTTCTCACAAAAAAATGAGAAAAATAAATCTGTTTTTAAAATAACAGTTTAAGAAGTTATTAATTAAGACCAATTTTTAGAAGAAAGTAAGAAAGAATGCTTTTAAGAGCAACTCATCTATGTTTAAATGAAAATAGCGAGGATAATTTTTGTCCTGCTGAATTCCTAAAACTAAATTATGGGATGATTTCAAAAAATGGCATTAATAAGTGAAGAAATGAATAAAGCCCTCAATAATCAAATTAAAGAGGAACTAGAATCCGGATACCTTTATCTAGGTATGTCTTATTGGTTTGAAGAACGTTCATTCCACAACCTCGCACATTGGTATTATGCGCAAGCACAAGAAGAATATGTCCATGCAAAGAAATTCATGGATTACATTATTGAAACTGGTGGAACTGTGGAATTACAAGCTCTTAAAAAACCAAAAGCTGATTGGAAGAATTTCAAGGAAATTTTAGAAGCTGGGTTAGCTCACGAGAAATTCATTACAAGTAAAATCGAAGAGTTATGGAAACTTATGGAGAAATTGGGAGAATTACAACCACGATCATTACTAACTTGGTTCATTGACGAACAAATCGAAGAAGAAGCAAACGCACAAGAACTCATTGATACTCATGAAGGTTACAAGAACGATCAATTATTCGATCATCATACTCACAGAGCAGAATAATAAATTAAAATAATAAATGGAATTTGACTTACTCAAATTTCATTGATTTCTTTTCTTTTTTCTTTCTTTTCAAAGAAAGATTTATCTTTGGATACTTGTTTGTTTATGACTATGAAGATCTCTAATGACTTTACATTTGAATTCTACAAAGAATACTCCAACATTAGAGAGCTCCTTATTGATTCATTCAACGATAAAATCTCACATTATCAGAAGCTAGTTTACTCACAACAGATTGTTTTCAGTCTGTTTGTAATTGGTTTTCTTGTGGATAAAAAAATAATAAGAAAAGAGAATGGTTCTAGCTTAAACCGAGATGAATTTTTTTCTGAATTGCAAAAAAGTAATTCCTTCCTTATTGAATTACTTGAAGTATCCACTTTTTGTAGAACGTTTGCATCAGATAGGATTTTCACTATTTCAAATCAGAAGTACTTCATTCCTTTCTTCAATGCAGATTTCTTTATTCTTCTATCAGAAGTAGATAGTAGAACAATCTCTATCTCGAGTAATTCTTTAGAACATGTGCTTAGTTTTATTTCGAAAATCTCAAAAAATCCCGAGTTTAGCTTTGATATCTTTGGTAGTATATTCGAACAAGATTTAGTACTTCTTGAAACTCTAAGAAAAGATGAAGAATCTGTTGATCAACAAATCAAAATACTTTCTACACTCAGTGAAAGAAGAAAGAAAGGAATTTTCTATACTCCAAAAACAGTTACAGAGTATATCTGTAGAAAAGCTGTTCATTCATATCTCTTAGAGCATTTTAATTTAGTTGATGTGAAACTTGAAGTAGCTATTTCAAAAATGAATGAATCTGAACTCATAGCATTCTACGAATTTATTTGTGAGATTAAAATCCTTGATCCTGCTTGTGGTGCAGGGAATTTCTTACTTGAAACTTGTGAATTACTTCTAAATCTTAGAAAGATGGTCTTACAGAAATTATCTGGAAAAATAGATCCTCTTAAGTTAAAGTATGAAATTTTAAGGTCAAATATATTTGGCGTAGATATACAAGAAATTGCCATAAATATAACAACACTTCGATTATGGTTATGGCTACTAGAAGATTATGAAGTAATTCCAAATAAAACAAAAAAGAATCTTCTACCTGATTTAATTCCAAATCTACAAATTGGAAATACTCTGATTGGTTTTAGCTCTGAAAAAATCATACCAATAGATTCTGATTATAAAATTAAGCCGGAAATACAGGACATAATTATTGAAGCTCAAAAGGTATTATTGGAAATACCTCGAGAGGATGAAAGCAACGATATTCTAGATGCATTTTCCAATATTGTTGAAACACTAAAAACCAGTTCTGTTAAGCAAAAGATTTTTACAAATCAAGATTTACTCGAGGCAAATTTTGGGAATCTTCAAACACAATTAATAGCAAACAATGTTGATTTTAATGTTTATTCTAAGCTTAAGACCCTCTACAATCAAATTAGAAAATTGCTTTATAACATCATCAACGAAAAATACTTGACCTTTTTACAAAACAAAATCAAAAAATCTTCAATAAAACTACGGGATTTGGAGCTTCTAAATCCATTTCATTGGAGAGTTGATTTTGCTGAAATAATTTATGAGGGAGGATTTGATGTTATCATTGGGAATCCTCCTTATCTTGAGAATAAGAAAATAAGGAATTTAGTTGAAAAAGAATTGTTGAAAGCGCAATATAATACAGCTTACAAATTGTATGATCTCTCTATTCTCTTTATTGAGCGTTCACATATGTTACTCAAGGAGAAAGGTTACTTTTCTTTCATAATTACAAATAAATTCATCTCAACTGACTATGGAATTAAAATAAGAAAAAAGATTTTGAAAGAAACAAGATTAAAAGAAATCATAGATGTTTCTTATCTTCCAATATTCAAAGACGCAGCAACATATCCGATTATTATAACTTTCAGTAAAGCTTCAACAACTCTAGATGTAAAAAACTTAGAGAATGAATTTCTGATTATCCCAAAATTGGATAAATTAAAACTTCTGAAAACTGAAAGGTTCAAGAAAACTAAAGCAAAACAAAGCAATTACTACAACTTACCAAAACATATTTTTGATCTCACAGGTAATTTTCCCATAATTAATGAAATTATTAATTCTCCAAAATCTGTTAAATTATCAGATCTTGGAAGATTCGCTTATCGTATTTTAGGTTTCACTGATTGGGAGAAATCTCTTGAATTAATTTCCACAAAAAGGATATCAAAAGATGATTTGAAATTTATAGGGACAACCAATGTATTTCAGTATTCAATAGATTGGAAAAAAATCATCAAACTTAGCGGTAAAAGATTAGAGAGAACTTATTTACTTTATACTAAGAAACACGAAGCTGCTTGGGAGACTTTCCAAAAACAAAAGATCCTGATAAAAGAGATAAGTAAAAAATTGACAGCCAGCTTCGATCCAGGCATATTTGCTAATGCAACTGGTATCTATATGTTTTTGCCGAAAGACGAGTGTAATCTGAAATTACTTACAATATTGCTGAATTCTAAATTACTGGATTTCATTTTTTCAACCTTGTTTGGTTCAACACACATGGCAGGAGGATATCTACGTTTTAATGGAAGCTATTTGAAAGAACTTCCCATTATAATTCCAAAAGATGATTGGCTACAAGATCTCATAGCAAATCTTTGTGACTATTTATCATTTTTACAACAGCTAGTTATAGATAATGACATCAGAATCAAGCTACTTGAGTTCTTTTCTAAAATTACTAATTATTTAGTTTTGGAAGTTTATTTCGAGAGTGAATTTAAGAAATCAATTTTTAGTGAAATTAGGAATCTAATAAAGCCTATTGATTTTGATAAATGGTTCAAACTCTACTTTAACAATAAGAAGAAGAATGATTTAGAGCATCTTACAAGAGAAATACTACAGGTTATAACTTCAGTAAATAAAATAATTGTAGAAAAAACTAATGTTGAAGAAATTATAGATAATCTCCACAAGAATAAAAAATTAGCTCTCATTTTTCATTCATAGCATAATCTAGAACTGAGAGAGCATGGATTGTTGTTGTGTCAAACACAGGTATTTTACAATCTTCTTGTTTAATTAGCAAAGGAATTTCTGTACAACCTAAAATTACCCCTTCAGCTCCTTTTTCATGTAATCGATAAATGATTTCGAGGTATTTCTCTTGAGAGGTGTCATTTAAGATATGAAAAGTTAATTCTTTGTAAATAATTCTAGAGATTGTTTCTTGATCTTCTGGAGTTGGAGTAATTACTTCGAGGTCATATTTCTCAAATGCTTTCTGATAATAATCACCCTGCATAGTAAATTTAGTACCAATCAAACCAACTTTTTTCAAATTGTGCTTCTTAATTTCCTTTGCTACTGCATCCATTATGCTAATCATTGGTTTGGATACTTTTACTTCTAATTCATTAAATACTATATGAGGAGTGTTTGTAGCCATAATAATTACTTCTGCTTTTGCAGCAATTAAATTGGTAGCGGATAAATAGAGTTCTTCCAAAACTTTATCCCATTCATCTGCTGCAAACCAATCCGTTAATTTCTGTAAATCTAAACTATCAATAACGAGATTCGGTGACGATGAATCACCAATGATTTTATTGTAACTTCTTGCAATGATTTTATAATATTCAAAAGTGGATTCAACACTTAAGCCACCGATAATTCCAATCTTCTTCATTTTAATCACTTATTGAATCTCTTCACCGTTATATTTAACGAGTGTCCATTTTTTATCTTTCTGAGATTGAATTATCTCATTTACTGCACAGTTAATGAACCAAGCTTGATTTTTTGGTAAAATATTCAATGTTGATTGCAAAATATGATAGAGAGACCCACCGTGAGCAACAACTAAAATTGTGGAATCATTTTCTCCTGAAGCGATTATTTCATTAAAAATATCTTTTATTCTATGCTTGAATTCATTAGTTGTTTCTCCATTAGGAACTCTAATATCGTGATCATCCCAACAAGAATTCAGAAAGGCATTTTCTTCTTCGGTTAGCTCCTTAGAATTCTTTCCTTCAAAATCACCTAAATACATCTCTCTTAAACGCTCATCAAAAACAATATCTTTTACTCCTAGAACTTTTGTGATTATTTTTGCTGTCTCTTTTGCTCGAGATAAATCCGATGAATATACAGAATCAAAGACTATTTTGCTTTCCAAGAGTTTTTCTCCAGTAGTTTTTGCTTGTTCTCTTCCAATATCAGAGAGAGAAGAGTTCATGTGCCCCTGAATTATATTTTCCTTATTCGCTTCGCTTTGTCCGTGTCTTATTAGAAAAATTCTCATATTGTATTCTCCATTTAGATTTTTTTATTGTTAAACATAGTAATTTTCCAAGTATCTTCTGCAGATTCTCTTTCTATAATATTCAGCATACAACTCCCAAACCATTCCTCAAGTTTCTCTGGTAGAAGATTCAGAACTCTAATCAATATATGATATAATGTCCCACCATGTCCTACGATAAGAATAATGGAATTTTCTTGGTTATTTTCTATTATTTCTAGGAATGCTTCCTTCATTCTTTTTGTCATATCTATATTACTTTCACCATCTGGGACTTTTACTTCTTTAGCATCTCGAATTGTAGAGTCAAGGAATTCACTCTCTTCTTCTGTTAAGTCATCCGAGTATTTCCCTTCGAAAACTCCTGCGTCTCCTTCTCTTAATCGTTTATCGAAAACAATATTCTTAAAACCAATTTCACTGCAAATGATTTTTACTGTTTCAGCTGCTCTAACTATATCAGATGCATAAACAACATCAAACTTTATCCCTTTATTCAGAAATTCTTGTCCTAAGGATTTGGCTTGCTCCTTACCTAAATCAGTTAGAGGGTAATCTCCGTGACCTGCAATAATTCTATGAAGGTTAGCTTCACTTTGTCCATGTCTGACAAGATAAAATTTCATAAGATATCCTCTTTCAAGTAACTTCTTTCTTCACGTCTATTTTTTCTTCAAGAATTTCCATTTGCTTAAACTCTTCTATCCCTTTCTTTATTCTTTGAATACTACTAACAAAGTAATTTGGAAGTTTATTCGTTTCTAACATCGTATCAAGAATTAAGAGATATTTTAGCAAGTAACCAGAAATATAGGATAGATAGTGTGAAGCGTTT
>JABLTI010000166.1 GCA_013166835.1 Promethearchaeati archaeon
CAAGCTATCAAAATCTACGATGATCTTTTAGAGAAACCAGATATTGTTGTAGTGGATTTTCGTATGCCTAAAGTTAATGGATTACAAGTAACAAAGGAAATACTCAAGAGAGACCCATCAACCAACATTCTAATGATAACTGGTGATCCAAGAATTAGTAAGAAAACATTTCCTGATAACGGAGTAAAATTCAAAGCAAAACCAGTTAGAATGGATGAGTTTCTAAGCGAGATTCAGCTATTTGCAAAGATTTGACTTTATATTCAAAGAACTAATTTATTCTTTTAATTCAAACAAGAGTGGTATTGCAAGCAACACCACCGTCACCATATTGTGCCCACAAGGTATCGAAAAGTGTTTTAGCAGATGGAGAAAGGAATAAATACGGACAAACATCATTCCCACTTTCTTTCATTCCAAAATGTATGTGTGTGCCACTTCCATGATACAGAAGTTTCCCTATAACATCTCCTCTTGAAACCTTTTGACCCACTTTCACATAGATTTCAGCAAGCTGAAGATTTCCATAAGTTTCATTTAGTGCCCAGGATTCAAATACACAATCAAAAGTGTATTTCCAATTATAAGCTAAGCCCACATTTGTTTGCCAATGCCCACCACCATCATTAAACCAGAACTTAATACCTCTGACTCGCATATCACACCAAGCAATAATGTAAACAGAAGCATTACATCCATAATCAATACCATTGTGCAAATCCATCCAGGGTTTAGGCCCATAACCTCCTAAAACATGAATAACATCAGTGTTTGCTATCGGAAGACCCATGCTGGGAGCACCTCTTTCCCAAGTAGCAGGCCACATTTTATAGAGAATAAAACCTCCACCACCAGCGATAATTATGAAAATGATACTAAATACTATCAGGAATGTTTTCTTCTTGCGAGACATAATGAATTGATTAGAGAAATAAAATAATAATAGTATCGGTAATAGTATTAAGTGATAATTTATGACAAATTTGTACTATTTTTCAATTATGCTTTTTTCTTTTAGAAAACATTATTCTATAAGTAAAAATTAGAATACGTTTTGGGAGATTACGAATAAAGAATGCCAACAATTTATCACATTCTACTCAAACAAAAGATAATAACACATCCTGCAGCTACAAGATTTTGTTAATGTAGATTAGTAAGAGTGTTAAGAAAAGTATTTCTTCATCAGAGAATTGATGATCTTTCTGTAATTCATTTTGCAGATTGTGTAGGGTGTCAATTGCGCAGTTAATCTGTTTAATGATCATCTTGTTAATGATTTCTTGTTCGAACTCGCTCAAATGAAAACTTGTCATTGTTTAGTTCTCTCAGCTACTTTTTCAATTGCTAGTCTTTTTTTTGCTAGAGAATGGTTAATGTGAATAACTGCTTTATCGACACCAAGTATTCTACTTGTTTCTGCAATTTCATTTTCTATCCTTTCTTTTAGTAGAATCTCATTCCACTCTTTCCATTAATATAAGACGTAATCCTCACAAATGCTTTTCCTTTTCAAAGAAAAATTCAAGTTAATTACTTTTTAGTTTTTAAAAAATAAAAAGTTTTTGATTTTCTAACTAGGAAATAAAGATTCTGTTGATAAATTTAGAAGAAAAAAGCTACCAAATGCTTTTAAGTAATCTTTTCATTTTCATGAAAATTAATCGAAAAAAATTAGCAAGTCTTGTAATTGTTATGCTCAGGATTAGTAGATTATCAAAATTACTTCTGAGAATTCTCAATCTCATGTCTGAAGAGCCGGTGCTTACTCTGTCCTTCGTTTGAATAAGTGTCGTAAGCAGGGCAATTTTTCTCTTTGGTTTCATATAACTGGCAAAGAGTAGCTGGTTTCTTATCTTGTTCATTTTTAGATGATTGATAATGAGGGCAGAAACCTTTGACGAGAGGGCAGAGAAATCTTTGATCATCTGTTTTGTCTGGCATCTAATTCCATTTCCTTTTCCTTCTGTAAAAGCAATAAACTATAAACTACTAAGCATATAATTATTTTTTCGGGATAAATTGGTGAGTAATATCAAAAAAATTGATTGAAAGATGAAAAGGATGGTTGAAATAAAAAAACTCTCTCTAGATTGTAAAGCTCAAGATTAATAACAAACAAAAGACTAGAAGAATATATGCCTGGGTGCTCCCTTTGGAATAAAAAATCGTTGTGTGCAAGAGGGCGTTTAAGATCAAGGGAGCATCTCCAGGTTGGAATTTGAGTTTCCTATAGATAGTCTTGGGATACTTGTACAACTTGATCTAGAAATCCGGCTCAGGAAAAATCTATCCCCTGTAGCAAAGAATATAACATCTTCCTTGTTCCTGTAATGGATTTTTTCCTCAAGTTGCTCGAATCCCATAGTACTTTCTTTTTGAATTCTTTAATCTTTGTCTCGTAACTCATATTTGATTGTTCATAAGTTGTAAATATTGTTTTACCAAAACTATTCTTTTCTGGAGAGAAATTTAGAAGGAAAAAACAACCAACAGAGAAGTGGTATGAGTGTTTTGTTTTGCATTCCGAAATGCAGAATAATACTTGAATGATAAGGTATCATAGAAAAATCTGTGCTATTCTTCAATAATACTTTTTCTTTTAGAAAACATTTTCCTATAAGCAAAAATTAGGACCCGTTTTGGGAGCTTTCGAAGTAAGAATGCTAATAGTTTATTTCGAAACCCAGGAATACAATAAACTTTCCCTTTTTTCAAAGCTTTTAGAGATGTTTCTACAACTTTCTCTGCAGTCATGAATTTTCTCCTATAAACAGGATGTTCAGATCCATACCCTAATTTTTTATGAAAATCAGTTGTTGTGAATCCAGGACATAATGCTTGAATCTTTATACCTCTTTTCTTCAATAAAAGATCAAGTGATTCTGAAAGATAATTCAAAAAATTCTTAGTTGTACTATACATGACACCTGAACTGGGAGAAAAAGATCCTATTGAAGAGACATTTATTATCGCACCTTTGCCTTTAATCAACAAACCAGGAATAGCAGCATGAGCAAGTTGTAGGGGAGCAATATTATGAACCTTAACCATATTGATATGGTCTTCAATAGGTATTTCATAGAATGCTTTATTTCCCCCTCCAAAACCAGCATTATTTACAAGTATTTCTAGGTTGGGAGTTTTTTTTATTCGTTCTTCAACGATTTTGAGCTCATTGTCCTTTTCAAGATCAATTAACATATACTCAGCATTAATTCCCTTTGTATCTTTAAGTTCTTTACAAAGATTCACAAGAAGCTCTTCTCTACGAGCAATTAGGATCAGATCAAAACCATTATCTGCAAGTCTGCGAGCAAAAGCAGCTCCTATTCCGCTTGATGCTCCAGTTATTAATGCTGTTGCTTTTGTTTCCTCAATCGTCTTTTCAATCATTATTAATCAACAAAATGAGATAGTATTTATGTTTTAATAATTTCAATCATGTTTCTACAATTATCAATTAGTGATTTATTTTTTGTATTCCTTTCCCAACTTGAAAGCATCAGCTAATTTATCGCCTACAGACCAATATGATGGATGTCCTTCAATTCCGAAGTATAGAACTGGATTCATCTTTTTTACATCTGGTTTTCCATCAGTTAGATATTTTTCATCAATATATGTATTAACCGCAGTTCCAATCACGATAAAATGGTCAGGCAACTCAATTATGTCCTTTACTGATAGCTCGATGTTAATAGTACAATCTTTGATCATTGGAGCTTTTGTTTCCCCGTAAAACAATTCGAAAAATTTAGATTTGTCATATATCCTTCCCGAAGTTATCCCAATGTAATCTGTTTCTTTTATGATGTCAGCAGATGGAAAATTTATACTGAATATTCTGTTTTTTCTGATCCCTTCCATTGTATAATGTTTAACGTTTATAGATGCCATCCAAGTGGGAGGGGTTCGATTTAAACGACTTACCCAAGTACAAGTCATGAAATTTGGTTTTTCATCCACTATTGACCCAATAATTGTAGTAGGCATTTGATAAGGAGAAAATCTTTGATCCAATTTTATTTTTGTCATGATAATTCCATTTTCCTTTAATTTACGTTTAAAATTAAAACTTAAAGAAAATTGCTTTCAATCTTGTAATAAGATAGCAGCTCTATTGATAGGTCACATAATCTAAACTAAAGCTTCTACATAGTTAATTTATTAATCAATGATTTTAAAAAGATGAGTCAAAGCATCATCTCTAATTCATGTCTTTGAAATTTATCTTTAAGAAAGGCTAAAAGAAGATATACCTGGGTGCTCCCTGCAGAATAAAATCCCGTTGCGGTGTAATAGGGGTGAAGATTACGGGAGCACATCCAGGTTAAGATTTGAGGTCCCTTTAGATAGTCTTGGGATATTTGAACAACATGATCTAGAAATCCCGCTCAGGAAAAAGCTATCTCCTGCAATAAATAATTTATCTTATACCTTTTTCCTGTAATGATTTTTTTCCCTCAAGTTGCTCGAATCCCACAATAATCTCTTTTTGAATCCTAAAAATCTTTGCCTAGGAACTCATATTTGATCGTTCATGAGTGGTAATTATTGTTTTACTGAAACTATTCTTTTCTGGAGAGAAATTAAGAAGGAAAAAAATCAATGAAAGTTCTTTTTAAAGAAAAATGACTCACTTTAGATTTTAAAGCTTAAAATTTAATACAAAAGAAAAGATAGTATATTTGGACCTGGGTGCTCCCTTCAGAATAAAATCCTGTTGCGGTTAAAAGGGAATGAAGATTAAGGGAGCATCACCAGGTTGGAATTTGAGTTTCCTATAGATAGTCTTGGGATACTTGTACAACTTGATCTAGAAATCCGGCTCAGGAAAAAGTCTCGTAACTCATATTTGATTGTTCATGAGTTGTAAATATTGTTTTACCAAAACTATTCTTTTCTGGAGAGAAATTAAGAAGAAAAAAAAATGGTTTGAAAAGAACTAATATAGTATTGAAATATTGCAAAACAAAGAGCCCGAAAGAACATTTTTTTAAAGTGAATTTCAAAACTCATAATTGAGCTTTTACTTTTGCAACCGCTAATAATACCACTCATCAAATAACTCATTTTCTTTTTCTCAATTTTAATACTTGACTAGCACCAACTAAGCCTATTATGCTGATAAAAATTATAAAATCAATACTTTCTTCATTTGTTATCAGATGATACATAATATCAATTAAGTATGCAGGTAAAGCATCCATTAAAGTAATATTAGATATTGAAACTGTCATGTTTGTACATAAAGCTGTTCTAGTAGTATTATAATTACTAAAAGCAAGAAATTGATTATCAGGATTTAATGGTGTTGAACCTATAATTGACTGATTAACAATGAAGACAAGTGAATTTCCATCAATAATAACAGAATTATT
>JABLTI010000167.1 GCA_013166835.1 Promethearchaeati archaeon
ATTATCATCTTGCTATAACATTTTTTTGTTAAACCAATTTAAACAAATATTGTTAATAATGTCATTTAAATGAATTATTCATTCATTTTTCTCTACACATTTAAATGAATAAATTGGTAGTAGCAAATATGTTAGATTGGTATCATATATTCTGCTAATATGCGGATTCATTGGAATACTAGTACTTATATCTGGCAATTTGATAATCCAATTATCTTTCTCAGAACCATAATCTGCCCAACCTGAATGAAAACCATCGACAAACATAACTCTGGAAACATAGATGTAGTCTATTCTATTGTCAACCAGTTTTGGTGAAGACGTGGCTACGAAGTAGCTATAATTTTGCAGTCTTAGTATAAATACTTGAATAAGCCAGCTTGAACTCTTTGTACTGTATGTTGCATCAATGCCACTATATCCTTCTATAATTAATGAGATTCTAAAATCACTATCAACTAGTACTTGATTAGCGGGGTAAGGGTAAAAGACTGTATTGTTGGGTTGATATCTATACAAAACTAAAAAATCAATCGTACAAAATTCTGCTTCTCTATAAATTTCCTGCTGCCCAAAGTTATTTTCTGGAGCTGGATAAGCAAACGACATCGTTGTTGTCATTGTTCCTATAAGACAAAGCAATATAACAGCTTTTAACTTGTTCATTTTTACTTTTTTAACCAAATATATTATACCAATTGCAGCTAGTACTACAACAATAGGTACTATATATAGTGCTAGTCTTGCTAACAAACTAGTCATAATTGGAAATATAGCAGTAATACTGAGAATCAAAACAACAGTAAATAACCATCCGCGACTTGTTCTACTCATTGATTCATTAATTTTTGGTATTTTAGTCACTCCCAAAGCTGCTAATGGTGGTAAAACAAAAGCCGGTGTTCCTATAACTAAAATAGTTATTAATGTCAAATCTGGGACAGATCCCCCAAAAAATACCGCCATTCCAAATATAATTAAAGCAACTAAAATAATACTAACAATTATTCCCGTATTAATTTTTTTCTTGTCAAAATTATAAAAGAAAATTGAAAAAGTAATGGTATTTAACAAAACAACCCCTAAAATGGTAAGAATTATCGCTACTAAATTTCCACCCTCGAATAGATTTTGAGTTGAATTTTTAACAAAATCAAAAGGGTATCCCTTTAAAGCAAATTGCCAAAATATAACAACCAAAATATCTAATACAATTAATATACTAGTATTTATCAAATACATTCTTTTTGTATATGTTTTCTTTTTTATTTTTTTATAAATGAATTCGTAAAAAATAAGAATATGCCATAAAACTAGTACAATTAATGTTGTTAAATGATGTATTAATAAAATGCCACCTGTAATAAACAACCCAACAAATATAAATCTAAAATCATTTGTTTCGAAATATCTTCCTATGAAAAACACAACAAATGGGACCAAACCAAGAACGAACGTTTCAGGTGCGACATTCTGATTTCTATAAACAATCAATCCAAGAAATGTCATGCAAAACATTGATATTAAACTAATCATACGCGATTTTGTAAGTCTCTTAGCTAAGATATAGAAAATTATCAATTGTAATGTGCATACAATTTGAGGAAAAATAAAAATTGACCACATTATTGGTTGCCCTGGCAACCCTAGAAGATGTTCTGCTATTACAAGTATTAAAAATATTCCTGGTAGATCTCTTGTTAGTCCACTAAAATCAGACCATCCTTCAAAGAAAATTCCTTTAGCAATTTTTTGAAATTTATACCCATCAAAGGCTATTGGCATTCCTTCCCTTATTATTCGCCATGTTCTTAAAAGAAATCCTAGTATTAATATTAAAGCCGTTAATCCTATTATAACAAACTCATATTTTGAGTATCCTTCTCTATTTCTATGATTTCTTTTTGTTACATCTACTTTGAGATTGCTATATTCTCCTCTATTATTAGTAGATGTTGTATTTTCCAACTATAACCACACTCGTATACAATAAGACTTTAAAACACTAAATGTTTAAAGTATTTCTCTTCCAAATGAAATAGTAAATCATTTCGCATTATTATTGATCTGAATGGATTTGATTTGTCATTTTTATAAGTAAACAACATTTTTATTTAAAATATGCTTCTGAGGTATACAATGTCAGCACACAGAAACCTTCCGCTGAAGGATTCTTATTATTCAATTCTGACATTAAAGGTATTTGAGTGAAGAGGAATGTTTGAAGTTAAACAAGATGTCCTTAATTGGTTGCTGGAAGACAATAACCCACCAATTCAATACCTAACACTTATTATTTTACTTGATAAAGAAGCAAATTCTTCTGAAGCACTAGATGCAAAGAATCGAATAATGACTTACAAACCAATTATTGAAATTTTAACAAACCAAAAAGAGAATTCTTATTGGTATGATAAACGCAAAGACCAAAATTATAAGAAATATCTAGGAACTTTTTGGCAACTAATTTTTCTGAGTAATATTCATGCTGAAAAAAACGAACAAATCAGTAATGGTATTGAGCATATATTCTCTACAGGTCAACCATTAAACGGCGGATTTTCAGTGTCAGGAACGAATTCCTTAGTAATTACTTGTCTTACTGCTAACATCCTTCGATCCTTAATTCATTTTGGTTATTGGAATGATGAAAGAACAGGAAAAGCGCTGGAATATTTACTTGCAAACTTCGTTGATACAAATGGCAAAATCCGTTGTCAACCAACTGGCCTAATATCTGACTGTTATATGACTCTTCCGAAAATCCTCCATGCTTTTAGTGCAATCGCAAAAGAAGATCGTACTACTCGAGTTACAAAAGGCATAAATCTTTGTGTTGACAGAATGCTTGAAAATCAAATTTACAAGTATTTACCCGAGAAAAACCGGGAATATATGAAGACTATTGCAGAATTGAAGTTGTCTGGTCAAGACCTAGTGGATAAGAAGAAGGAATTCCTAAAGAATAATCCTGATATGAAGCATATTGCTAAAAGTAGTTGGACTAAATTTGGCTTTCCTCTCAGTTATACTTCTGATGTTCTTGATGCTATGAAAGCACTAGTATCTGCTGAAGTCAAGTATTCATCTAAAATGAGGGATGCTTTAGATTTGATTAAATCCAAACAAGTTAATGGAAAATGGATTAATGAAAAGCAATACAAATCACCAATGTATACTACTATTGAACTTTATCAAAAAGAAAGTAAGTGGTTGACCTTGCATGCTTTGGAAGTTTTGAAATATTATGAAGGATTAAAGATAGTTGATTAGTTTAAATTTTTAATCAGCTTCTTCCAATGAGGCACAGTTAATTCCTAATATATCCAAACGCTTCAGAAAACTCTCTAATTTTTTCTTAAACAGCTTGTAATTCTTTGTTTTCTTTGGAGTCCAACCTGTTTCCGCGAAAGCTGTTAATCTCGGAAAAGCTTGCCAATAAAGTCGTTGTTCATTTGGAATGCGTTCTGTCCAAAGCGGTGCTTCAAGCCCTAGCACATGGAAATGGTATTTTTCTTCTAGCTTTTTTGGTATAGGCTCATACTTGTAAGCCCTCTTTAAGGAGATTATTTTGTAAGGATGATCTAAATAGGTCCATAGATACCGGGTCATTACTGTATCTCGTCCGCTTTCTATTTGAGCAATAGTCTCCTTTACTTTTCCAAACCAGTATTGACTGATCGCGTTCTTAGAAAGATTTTCATCTAGTATTTGATTCCAACCCATTAATCGTCGTCCTTTTGACTCCAAGTATTTAGCGAAATAATTCGTTAAGAGCACTTGTAAATCTTTGACTTTGCGTATGTCTTCTTTCTTCATTTTTTCTCGGCATTTTGGACAAGAACGCCAACGGATTTTTGGGACCTCATCTCCACCAATATGTATGATTTTTGAAGGAAAGAGTTCTATCACTTCATCTATCACATCTTTCAGAAATTCATAAACTCCTTCATTTCCTGGACAATAAACATCAGCGAAAATCCCCCATCTAGTGGGAACCTTAAAAGGTCCTCCTGAACAACTCAATTCCGGATAAGCTGCTAATGCAGAAGATGAGTGCCCTGGCATTTCTATCTCTGGAATGACTTCAATAAACCTCTCTTTTGCATAAGCAATTGCTTCCTTTATCTCCTCTTTAGTGTAGAATCCTCCATAGACATTAGCTTCTTCTGTGTTTTGGACTTCACCTCGCTTTGGTTTAAGCTCTCGTTTTGATCCAATATCAGTTAATTTTGGATATTTGTCTATCTTGATTCGCCAACCCTGATCATCTACTAGATGCCAGTGGAATTTGTTAAGCTTATGTAAAGCCATTAAATCCAACAATTTCTTTACTACTTTAATACCCATGAAGTGTCTTGCTTCATCTAACATAAAACCTCGCCACTTGAAGCGAGGATAATCCTTAACAGTAATACAAGGGACTGACCATTTCATATTGCTGACTGCTTTTTGACTTTCAATTTCCTTTGGTAAGAGCTGCCTTAAAGTTTGAATCCCATAAAAAACACCGGTAGGGGTTTTAGCATTAATCAAAATTCCATTTTCAGTTGATTTGAGGATGTATCCTTCTTCACTGATTTCGTGTGCACCATCATCTAATGACAATTTTATGCTTTTTTCATCATTTGTTTTTGCTGTACTCGATATGCTCCATCCTAATGCTGGACGAAATAGCTTTTGGAGATATTCACTTACATCTTTTAATCCATTATCAGCATATAGTGAGGTTTTCTTTGTTATCTCGAAAAAGCCTTTATCCACTTTCATTTCGACAGGTTCAGGTATAATTACAACTTGAGATTTCTTTAAATCATTCATTTCATTTTTTCAT
>JABLTI010000168.1 GCA_013166835.1 Promethearchaeati archaeon
TAAAATTATACCAATGACAGATGATCCAGTAAAAACAACAATGGTGAATGAAAAGAATGAGAAATTATCATTCCAAGAATATACTGTGAAATTTAGAGAAAAAATTCCAGTAAAAGCAGTTCTTTATGAGGGAAGTGAAAAAGCCAAAGCAACTAAAGAAGTAATTAAAGCAATAAAAAATGCTAATGCAATTATTCTAGGTCCAAGCAATCCGATTACTAGTGTTGGTCCATTGTTAGCTCTTCCAGAGATTAAGAACGCATTAATTAAAGCCAAAGCAAAGGTAATTGCAGTCTCTCCGCTTGATAGTGGAAAAGCATTTAGTGGTCCTGCTGTTCGTTTATTGAGAGAATTGGGTTATGAAGCATCATCGCTTGGTATTGCAAAATTATACAAAGAATTCTTGGATGTTTTAGTAATTAGTTCAAATGACTCTGAGCTTAGAGAAAGCATTCAAAATTTAGGAATAAAGGTTATTTGTTCTAATATTTCTTTGAAAACAAAAACCGAACAGATAAATTTGGCAAGAGTTATTCTAACTGAAATTGGAATAAATCGTTAGTGGAAAAATATTTAGTCTAGGTAGATTGCGTAATAATAATTTGATAGTTATTTGGTGTAAGTAATGAAAATACTCGTTGCATTTTATTCATTTGAAGGGAATACAAAGTTTATAGCAGAAACTATAGCTAAAGAATTGAAAGCCGATTTGTTAGAGTTAAAACCAACGAAAGAAATCAAGACGAAAGGATTCTTCAAGTATCCTATTGGTGGGGCTCAAGTAGTTTTTGGTTTTAAACCCAAATTATTACCCTTTGAAAAGAATCCTGAGGATTATGATGTACTCTTTCTCGGAACTCCAACATGGTCTTTGAGTTACACACCAACAATGAGATCCTTTCTCTCGCAAGTAAAACTTTCAGGTAAGAAAATAGGTCTTTTCTGTTGTCGAATGGGTAAGAAAGGTAAGACTTTCAAAATCATGAAGAAAAAATTGAAAGGAAATGAGATTATCGGTGAAATTGATTTCAGCCAACCACTCATAAAAGCAAAAGAAGACGATGCAAAAACTGTTAGGAAATGGGCTAAAGAGCTAGGATCAAAGATTTAATGCCATATCTTAAGGAATTATTTCACACCCATTATTGAATCCTGGATAATCAAATTCAGTTTTTGTAATTATTCCTTTTTCAATTAATAATTGAACATCGTCTTTAATAGCCTTGAGCTCTGAAACCATATGCTCAACTGTTCCACAAACTTTCTTGAATGCTTCTGCTCCCCATAGTTTTGTTTGATTAATAAATAAACAACGACCACCACATAACCCAAATATGTTACACGAGGGACAAGGTTCTGTTACTTTCATAGAATTTCTTATTGATTTCGGAGTACTAGTTTGAATATCGCCAACTATTGAGAAGTCAAATTCAGGAGAGATTGGACAGACAGAAATTGAACCATTTGGATTTATTGCAAAAGAATCAAGACCCGCTCCACATCGTAAAGGACTTGGAGAATCATCAAGAATAGATTTCATCACAGGAATAAAAGGAACAAGACCAATTATTTTTCCTTTTTGCATATTCTCTAACCACCATTGAACAAGTTGTGTAATTCCAGGATTATAGGAATTATTTACCCAATGATTGAAATCCTTCCATCTTGCTTTTGGATTATCATCCCACTGACTATCTATTTGCCAATGTATATGATTAAAGCCCGGTGTTTGTAAGTTTGCTAAATGAGTTACTTCTTTGTAAATATCTGCTACTTCAGAAATAGCCATCCTCGCTATTAAGTCCCCTTTAAAACCATTTCTTCTTGCTAGTTTAGAGTTTTCCAAAACTTTTGAATAAACTCCTTCTCCGCGATTAGCATCGGTTATTTCTTCACGACCATCTATAGATGCAAGTATAGAACTTAAACGTGTAAGAAACTTGGGTTTCAATTTGTGAAGATTTATCATATTTGTTTGTATAGACCAATGTTTTACTCCTGGTAGTTCATCCATGATTTTTTCGAGTAAAGGTATTCTGATTAATGGTTCACCCCCATAGAATTGAATTGTAGTTTCACTATCATCTTGTTGCAGAAAGTTTCTCAAACTCTCTATGGAATAGTTCACATCAATAGGGGGGAGTTCAAATGCAGCGTCTTCCCCACAATACTTGCATTTCAGATTACAAGCACGGGTTAGTATTAGAAAGTAGTTCATAGTTAATTCCCACAAAAAATCATAGATCATTAAAAGAAAAATACTATTCCATCAGCTTCTCAATTCTACTTTTATCACTTGTTTTTTCGTTAAGAAGTGTTTCATATAATTCCATTTCACCTCTGTCTCTCTTCAAGTATCGATAATACATTCCACTAAGAGCGGCTCCAGAGGGAACACCAACAACCCCACATAACATAAACGAGCAAAAAACCATAAGAAAGAGCATAGACACCGCATTTTGCTGTGTGAAGACACTATGATAATACCACAATATTGGCATAGAGATAGCTGCTTGAATTAAACTTCCTGGAACACCTACAATTAACCCATCATAGAAACAACTGATTATAGGTCTCTTTCTCATAAACCCTACGTATACACCCCCAGCAACCCCTGCAAAAAGTAATGAAGGTAAAATCAAATATAATGCTTCAGGTGAAATTAGAAATATCAAGGAAGAAACTGCTACGATTAATATTCCAATAAAGAAAGTTTTGGCTTTCAAGAAGATCATTCCTTTCTTGCTTATTGTTTCTGTACTATTTTTTTTGAATTTAAATACTCATGTATCTCTTCTATAACAGATAAAATTGGATTACTCTTAATGCACTACTTTATTTTCTAAACAAAAAAGGGCAATGAGAGTAATTAAACGAAAATATAAAGTCAATTCTTTTACTTAGTAAAGAAGCATGTTTATCATTAAAATTTGGTTTGTTGTCCTTAGAAGATGAATGTAATACTTTTAAAGAATTTCTAACACTCTAAAATTATCTTCAAAAGATAAACAAAAAGATTATATATATCGTATGAGCTTTATTATCCAAGGAAGTTAGTATTCAAAATTTAGAGGTGGTTAGTAAAGCGGAAACTTTATAAAGAAAATCAAAAAGACAAAAGCTCAAACAAAAATAAAAAATGTCCAAAAAGAATAGAAGGCTGTGAAAAAAAGAATGATCACTGAACTATTAAACAGCTCAATAAAAGATCGAGAAGCAAGAATTAGACTCTCTGTGGAAAAGAAAAAGGGTACAAGAGGTCGAAAGAGAAGTAAAAAAACAATTAGAGTGCAGGAACTTATACTTGACACTTTATTTGTTAGTTGTCGATTAATGCGATCCTCCGAAATTAGAATAGCAGTAGGAAAACGTGTAAAGGGATTAAGTAATTATTTATTCTTTTCAGCTCTTAGAGACTTACAAACAAGAGGAGACATTGTAAAGCGAAAAAACTTGTTAAACATGAAATATACATTTTACGCGCTGTCAGAAATTGAGAGACAAAAGAGACAAGCATTTAGTTACCCAACAACACAAATTACTAGTTACAATTATCACTATATGACAACCCTTCCATACTCCATAGAAGCAGTATTGCTATTACCGAGATTCTTCTGGTAAATAGTAGGACAACCCGTCAAGAAGGGCTGCACTTTTGTGCAGCCATTTTTTATTTCGAACGTAATGAAATTACGGAAATTATTTCTGTTAAAAGGTAAAAGAGAGAATAAAAGGGAATTAAAGGTGTTTGATTTTTTCTATAAGAACTCTTAATGGCAATTGAAATGATTCAGGTTCTTTGATAGAGGTTTCAAAGATGTCGAATTCGTTACTAGTAGCGATTCGAGCGAAATCAGCTCCCAAGTAGAGTCCTCGCTCTGCTAGATCTGATTTATTCATGAATATAATTACTGGAATTTCTTTACCTGTTCTAAATTCTTCTTCTCTGATTTTATCTATGTAAACACTTAGATATTCAATGGATGAAATATTTGTGCCATCAGCAACCAAAATAACAGCATCAGACCCTTTCAAGCAGATGTCAGCCATAAATTCAAATCGTTCTTGGCCTGCAGTATCAAAAATGGAAAAAGTCATGAACATGTCTATGTCATCTCGAGAAAGGAGACTGTCTACTCCATCATTGATCTCCATCATCTCGAATCTGTTGCTTTTTGTAAAGATAACCATTGCGCCTAGTTGATTTAAGCTAAGAGTGGTAGTAGATTCTTCGACATCAATTGGAGTATAGGTAAGATTTGCTTTGTTCTCAAGGTAATCCATTCTTTTTACATCTGAAACAACAAATTGATCACCAAAAAGTGATTTAAGGAACGATGTTTTCCCACTTCCTGATGTACCAAGAACGGTAATTTTGAGTAAACGGGATAGCTTACCCTCTCTGAGCAACTCGGCAATGTTCATTAAATTGTAACTCCAAGAGATTTACGGCAATAAATCGCTTATTTACAATTAATAATTGGTCAATGTTACTTAAAGGATTAATGAAAAAAAACCACAAGGTATCTAGTAAAAGTCTCCTCGGTTTTGTCGGACAGACCAGCAGTTTTGTATGATTCACGGCAATTTTTACTGCAAAAATGTCAAATAATAAATGATTTTTAGAATAAAAGATATGATACAGAATTCAATTAATACAGATTAAGAGAAATCAAATCATCTCCGATTAACCGAAAGGATTTTAAAATAAAAGTTAACCGTCAATAAAATAGAGAAAAGCATCGATGGTCTAGACTGGTCTAGGACTCCAGCCTTCCAAGCTGGGTACCCGGGTTCAAATCCCGGTCGATGCACCAAACATGCTCCTCATACAAGGAATCAATTATGATAAATGCACCGAATGTAGTAACTGTGTAGAAGTTTGCCCAGCACAACTCTTTTCTGAAACAGATGATAAAGAAAAGAAATATGTTTTTAGGAATCCACATGATGTCTGTGTAAAGTGCGGACATTGTATATCTATATGTCCTGAAGAAGCAATCTTATTTGAGGATGAAGATTCAGCATTTAATTTTGAGGGAACAAAAAATCTACCAGACATAGTATCCTATGAGGATTTACTAAAGATTCTCAGAATGAGAAGATCGATGCGAGTCTTCAAAGATAAACCAGTACCAGAAAAGAAACTAGAAAAAATAATACAAGCAATGAGATACGCCCCAACAGCAAGCAATAGACAAAACTGGCGATTAACAGTAGTGACAAATAAAAAAGAAATAGAATACTTATCAAAGGAATCTACAAAGGATTTGAAATTAGCTAAAAAATTATTGCCTTTAAGATACCTAGCATTACCATTTCTCTCTCCTGCATTGAGAAAAAGAGCACTAGACCCAAGAACAAAAGTAATTCTTGATAGAGAATTAGGAGATGTAGAAAAAGGAAAGGACATAGTTTTCTTTAATGCTCCATGTGTGATAATTCTATATTCAAGGGCGTACACAAGCAATATGGCTCCAAATGATGCAGGAGTCGTTATAACACATGGAATGCTAGCAGCACAAGCACTAGGATTAGGAACGTGCTGGATAGGAATTGCTCAAAGAGTATTCCAAAAAAGAAAGATTAAAAAACATTTCAAAGTACCAAGAGGATACCAGGTATATGGAGTAATAACTCTCGGAATACCAGACATAGAATATCAAAGAGCACCACCAAGGAGAGCTGTAAGAGTCCAAAGGATGGAATAGCCGTGGCAAAAATTAGCATATATAGCATCATAATGGAAGTATTATCATTAATCTTCGGAGCTGTATTAATTATAATTGGTAGTGTAATGTATTCACCAATCGATGATGGAGCATTTTTTTACATAATAGTAATTGGAGGATTAATATTAGCACTGATAGGACTAACACTATTTATTATTGATATGGTGAGAATTCAAAAACAAAAAAAGGAAAAAGGAAATATAGAGAAACAAGTCAAACTAGAGATGGTAGAAGAATAAGAAAACAAAACTAAAAAACTAGTATTTATCTGCAAAGAATTCTCTATTAGGTTCCCAGAGCTCTATTTTATTATCTTCAGGGTCAAGTATCCAGGCGAATTTACCGTAGGATTCTTCCTCAATCTCACCAATTTGTTGAACACCTTGAGCAAGGAGTTTAGTAAGAAGCTGTTCAATATCTTTAACGATGAGATTGATCATCCACTCTTTTTGACTGGGAGCAAAATAATCCCCACCTTCTTTGAAAGGAGCCCAAACAGTATTCTGATTGACTCCATCAAAACTTTTCCACCGAAAAGTGATAGCAGTATCATCTTTAGTATACGGTACTTGGGTGGTGAAACCAAAGAGTTCCTGGTACCATTTAGTTAGACCTTTAGGATCTTTAGATTTGAAGAAGAAGCCACCAAAACCAACAATATGATCAGTAAGAATAGAGGAATGTTCGTTCATAAGAACAAAAAGTAGAGAATTACATTAAAGATTATGGTATAAAAAAGAAATAGCCTAAAATAGTCAATTAGTCCTTATATTCATGAGATAATAAATTAGTGATAGATTTGAGCAAAGAAAATCTTTTGGAAATAATCGGTAAAATGGCCATAAGTAGAGATGGTGCAAAATTAGGGAGAATCATTAGAATAGATGAGAAACTCAGTCAATCAGTAATAATTAGTGTTCCACGTTTTCTTCAAGATGAACTAAAAATTCCACTAGAGGTTGAAATCATTCTAACTATAGATGAAAAAATTGTGAAGTTTGATATACAAAAAAGAGAATTCAAAGATTTCAAGAAAGCAATTTCAAGATCGAAATATGTAGAAGGTGAATTGATAGCCAAAACAGAACCTAACCGATTCCTATTCTTCAGTAATCAAAAAGCAGAGAATATTCCAAAACCAAAAAGAAGAAAATAATAAAAACTGAGATCATTACTTAAAAGAGAAGATAATGGTGGACCGGGTGGAATTTGAATCCACGGCCTCCTCCATGCCAAGGAGGCGATCTTCCAGGCTGATCTACCGGCCCAAAATATTGTGATTATCTTTTCTTTCCCTATATTTTCTTTTATGAATCTTTCGTTTTATGTGGTTACTTTGTATTTACTCAAAAATCCTAACAGGAGGAGAAGTCAAAACGTATGGAAATGAGAAATGCATTTGATGAAATAGCCAGCTATTATCCTCAGAAACCAACACAGCAGTAAACCTAAAGGGAAAAATATACTTGTCACCTTTCTTTGCGTGATTAAGATAAAAAGTAGCAGAACTAATTATATCCCACATCTTATCATCCGGATTTTTGTCCTGATCATCTAGCATACTATTTATTTGAGCTTGCATCCCTTGATAGATTGCTTCGGAGGGTAATTCCAAGGTTAATTTGCCTGTCATACTTACCCAAGCAACAGAATCTTTTACAGAGATTTTGGCATCTTTGTAATCGTAACTCCAGATACCAGTATCTTTCCAATCGTTTAGAAAAATCTCTTTTGCACCATTAGTGCCATGCATCCACTCCTTATAGGCAGTACCGATAATTAGAGATTCGTTGCTTTTAGTATAGAATTTCTTCATAAATCCAGCAATTTTAGAAGCATCTTGTTTGATATATGCTTCGTTAAACTGTTCAAGTACCAGCTGAATTTCTTTTATTGATTTTTCATTAGACATTTTACATCACAAATTAATTTTTCATCTATTAGAATAGTAAATGGTCATTTATTAATAACAATATGTACAAAAGTGACCACAAAAAAAATAACATAAAAATTAGATGGTGGGCGATCCCAGATTTGAACTGGAGACTATAAATGCACTTAAAAGAAGGAACTCAGAAAAATAAAGAAAGAGATATATACCAAAACAGACACAGTATACAAGAGAACCATGTCAGTATTATCAGTTCGAATAGATAAGGAATTAGAAGAGAAACTAAAATTCCTAATGGAAAAACAAAAGATAATAGACAAGTCAGCATACATCAGAAAGTTACTA
>JABLTI010000169.1 GCA_013166835.1 Promethearchaeati archaeon
GAAGGATATTGAAAATCAATTCCTACAAATGGGGAAGGTGGCTATTGAAGAATTAAAAGATACAAACGATATCGGTATTTTACTTGTTGGTAGAAGTTATAATGCGTTTCCCCCTGAAACTTCGCTCAGAATTCCTAAAAAACTTTCGAGTATGGGTGTTTCAGTTATTCCTTTTGATTTCATAGAGAAAACTGGTGATGCAGATATTCCTTGGTTTTTTGCTAATTATATGAAAGCGGCAATTGATTTAGCACTTGAAAATAATAATCTCTACCTTCTAAATATCAACAGCTTTAGCTGTACAACAGATGCTTTCACACAGCAGTATATCCGCTCTGAGATGCAAAATAAACCCTATCTAATGTTAGAACTTGATGCTCATACTGCAGATGCTGGAATACAAACTCGTCTTGAGGCGTTTTTGGAAATAGTCAAGAATTATCAAATAAGCACGAAGAAAGAAGAAGAGAAACCATTCCAAGTTGCTCAAGTTAAAAAGAGGAACGGAAAAGTTGTTGTAATTACTTCTGAAGGAAAGCAGATCAGTATCAAGGATCCTCGAGTTACTCTTTATATGCCAAGCTATGCAAAATATGTCACTGAAATTGCTGAAAGAGGAATGAAAACTTATGGGTACAATTTTGGTCCAACAACAGAAATGCAACAAGACTATGTCGTAAGGGGTCTCAGATGTAGCTCAGGAAAAGAATGCATACCACTACCCGCTGTTTTAGGACACATGATGACTTTAATTGAAAACAGGAAACCGGGTGAGGTTATCGGCATGTACATGATTAGGGGGGGAGCACCTTGTGCTGTTTACAGTTACTTCCATTACATAGAAGAATGGCTATATCAAAACAAAATCGAGAACGTCTTCATTTACAGGTTTGATTATCTAACTGATTTCTTAGGGATGAGTCTTGTTGATGTTATTCGATTTGCACCATCAGGAATTATCATCGGAGATCTAATGCTAGAAATTGAAAGTGCACTACAAGTAGTTGGTGATGAGGAAGGCCTAAAGATGCTTCAAGAATATTGGTCTGAGTTCTTGGATAGCATAGAGAGTATAAGTACCTACAAAAAAGCCATTAGAAAGCTCATCAAGAACATTAAGAAAATACCCAGGAAGAATTCACCAACAGAGCAGCCAAAAGTAGTGATTAGTGGAGATTTCTTTGTTCGATTCAGTCCCTTCTTTATTCAGGAACTAAAAGAGATTTATGCAAAACATGGCATTATTGTGAAATCCACAGATCTCTTTGAACTTGGAATTTACGGTCAACATTATAATTCTGGGTATCTTATAGAGAAAGATTGGAAAAAGGATCCAGCAAAATTAGGAACGGTTCTCAGAGCAACAGCTACTTTATGGACTGAAGCATCAAGAATCTTACTCATTGGTAAGATTGGAATAAGAATCATGCAGAGAATAGAGAGAAGAATGAGAAGACGATTTAATAGAACTGGTTTATTATACGCTCATCCAAATGACCTTAGTGAACTTTACAGACTCTCAAATCCCTATATTAGTCCATTAATTTTTGGTGAAGCAATACCAACAATAGGGAAAGGCCTGGAAACACTCGAGGGTTCTGATTTTGATTCATTAATATTAACAGGACCATTCAATTGCTTACCCTACAAGATTTCACAAGCAATTTTGAAACCTATTTATTTGGAACACAATATGCCATTCCTCGTCTTCGATGTAGATATCTCCGCAATTACTCCAAATACAAAGCGATTAATTCATGCAAACATTGAACAGATAAAAAGACGAAGACAAGACATAGCTCTTATGGAACAAAGAAGAAGAATGACCATCATTCGTGAAAGAGTAAGTAGAGTAGTTAGAAGAAGAATGAGAAAGAAAGATAGCTTTATAGAAAAAAGAACCTCTTGAAAATAAAGCAACTTCAATTAGGAGAAATTTATTGGTGCCTACCAAGAAAGCTAAAGAGTTGTTAGAAGACTACAATGAAAAATATAAGAAAAATGCTATCTTGGAGATTATGTATAAAGATCCAGATGTAGTTGAAACGATAATAGATAACAGCAACCTAAGTTTGGAAGAAAAATTTCTGGCCCTTTTAGACAGAGGGATGCCCAGTCAACACATCCCACTACTTCTGGATATTGGTGAAGGACCTCTTGAAGAAATCCTAAATCAACTTGAAGAACGAAAAATAGAAGAAGAGATAATCATTTTTGAGAAACTTGATGATCCATGGACACAAGATAAAATAAATAATGCAATGCAAGAAGCCATGCTGTTAATTAGTAGGGGTGAGTGGGGAACAGCTGAAGAGAATTTAATTGGAATTCTTCGTCGGAAAACTACTTACGCAACTGCTCATTTTGGCATGGGAGTTTGTATGGATATGCAAGGTAAGAAGAATACAGCAGCTGAATGGTTTAAAAGAGCATATCTTTTAGATCCAATATCCTTTAATCAAGCGAAATTAATGATTGGCTTATTTTAATTAGATTGAAGAAGAATTTTAAAAGAAATAAAATCAATGTTCATCTATGACGAAAGTGCTTATTTTTAATGGAAGTCCAAGAAGAAATGGAAACACATCTACTCTAATCAAAGAATGTGTGAGAGCAATTAAGGACTCAGGAAAGGAAGCAGAAGTATTCTTTCTAAATGATATGAACATTAAACCTTGTCAATTCTGTGATTGGTGTATAGATAACAATGCTTTGTCATGTGTAGAAGAAGATGATATGCATGAATTATACCCGAAACTACTAGAAAGCGATGTGATAATTTTTGCTGCTCCGATTTTCTGGTTCACTATTTCAGCGCAAATGAAATTATTCATGGATCGTTTGTACGCTCTTCATGCGAAAGGTGGTAAGTTTCAGTTATCGCCCAAGAAGGTTGGAGCAATACTTGTGTATGGAGATAATAACGTAGAAACATCTGGAGTTAATAATGCCATCGGTACTATGAAGGACGTAATTCATTACATGAAGAGCGAGGATATGGGAATCGTTCATGGAACGGCTTACAAAATCGGTGATGCTGAAAAGAATACAGAATTAATGAAACAAGCTTATGATTTAGGATTAAAAGTCAGCAAATAAATTAAGCAGTTTCCTCCATTTCAGAATCTGTTTTTTCAACTTCTTCTCCCATAGTTTCCAGTTGTCCTTGTTTTCTTCCCAGTAAGAATCCTGCAACCAGTATAATAATTATCCCTGTAAGAAGTAAGTATAACGAATAATTTTGAGGAGAACTTTTCAAATAAATACCATAAAACAAAATTACCGGAGCAATTTGCTGTGGTATTTGACCAATTGGATAAACTTTACTTGCATCACCATGTTTGAATGCATCTTGAAAATGACCAATACCGACTATATTAACCACTACAATAATGATGATGGAAATTATAAATAAAATGAGATTTAGGGCTGTAAAATTTCCATTAATAAATTCTCTAAATACGAATATGAATGGTTGCAACCAAGCATTTGCTAATGCAAAAGGAAAACCCGAAGCCAAAGCTAGAAAAACTGTTTTTCCTTTGTCTAATCTTTTCCCTAGTTGCCTACTTGTTATCCATAGGATAAAAAATACCACTGAATAAATTGCTAAACGTATCACGAAATTAGTGTCTGATAAACTAACCATATCATCATCTGTAATTTCCAAAGCACTTAGACCTATCAAGACAATTCCTATAATCATTATGATAATGCCAATATATTCTGCTAGTTTTAGTTTTTCACCAAGAAGCTTAACAGCACCTATCGTTAACACTATCATTCCAACTGCCATCAATCCCGGAATCAATGCTCCCCCAATATACAATTGAGCTAATGAGATCAATGCTCCACTTGCACCCATTATTAGTATTAATCCTACAACCCAGTAAGGACTTCTGAATAATTTCTTATAAAACCCCTTTTCTCTCTCTTCTTTCGGTATTTTATTAATAGCAAATTTTTGCAGAAGAGCACCAGAGTTATTTGCAATTCCTCCGGCTAGAGCAAGTATTATTCCTAGGATGAGATTGTTTGCCAATTTTTTCTTCCCTTTGGAATGCTTATTCTCAGAATTCTTTCAAAAATAAAAGATTTATGGTTTTAAGTAGAAAGAAAATTGGTCCGGCCTCGGAGATTTGAACTCCGGACATCTCGGTGTCCTGCCTTTGCAGTGAATACTGGCTGACTCCAAATCACCGTAATCATTGGAGCGACAAAGTCTACAGCCGAGCACTCTAGCCAAGCTGAGTTAAGGCCGGTTTCCTTACTCAGTTCTTTGAGTAGTCTTTTTTGTGAAATTCTCCATTTTAAAGATTTCTGTCTACTACAAAAATCAAAATTGGCATCGGAATATTTTTCTGAATTAAAATAAGTTAACCAAAAACACCTTTTGCTCTATCCGCAGGTTTCAAACACAAATCTTTCAATTCTTTATCAATCATTTTCTTGATTTGTTTTAGTTCACTGGTCATGACTGGTGAATCAAGGATGACTCGATCAAGGTCCAGTTTCTTCTCAAGATTTGCTAATCGTTTCTTTACTTCTGATACATCAGTTCCTTTCTCTGCCACCGAGTATAACAACAATTGCTCATTGCTTCCAGGATCAAGGTCTTTTATGATTAGCGAGTATCTTTTTAGTTTCATTTCTTCTGCTTCATCGTCGAAAGCTTTTGATGCAAAAGTCTGTATGGCTGTGAATAATCCTGTTCTGATGAATGGGTCAACCTCTTTTTCATCTGGATAATAAACGCTTCTTATTATAGGCATGCCATTTACTATTAGTCCTGCTTCAATTACAGCCATT
>JABLTI010000170.1 GCA_013166835.1 Promethearchaeati archaeon
GTATACAAATTCCTTGGTTGATGAGTTAAAACCTCGAGAATATCTATCTCTGGCAACCCAACTTCTGCATCTCTTAGCATCCAGAAAGCCGGCCAAAATCCTCGAGATGCAGGCATCTTCATTCTTCCTTCAATGTATCCCCCAGTAAAATTGTACTTTCCTCTCGAGTGAATGCATCCTGCTGTGTAATTATAAGTTAACCATTTACCAAATCCCCATTCTGGATCTGGAGCATCTGGGTGTCTCTTATTTTCACCCACAAGTCGTAATAATCCATTTTCTATAACTACATTACTTTCATTCATGTATGCTTGGTGATTATGAGTATGTCCACCATTAGGCCAATCAGTGGGATAATTATAGCTCCAATGACTTAGATTGAGAGTTGTACCAGAAAAATCATCTTGTAGAGTAAGAATCCAAGCACTTGGATTTTGATAAGGTCCTGGTATGTTTGTTTTTGTTGTGAAATTGATAATGATAGATGAAGATATGAATAATACTGAAAATATAATTACCAGTGTTTTTCTACCTATGAATTTCTTTGTCATTATTTTTCACCAATCTACTTTCTCTAAAATTATATCAGGATTGAGAATCAAGCCATTCTCTCACAGCTCGGATATGAGCAGGAGAAGCTCCGCAACAACCACCAATTACTTTTACCCCTAGATCAATCATTGCTGCAACATCTCGAACAAATTCTTCGACAGGTTGTTTGTAGACTGTTTTATAATCTTCTAATGTAGGTCTTCCAGCATTTGGTTTAACAGATAATGGAAAATCTGTTAATTCTTTTGTTTCTCGAACTAAATCAATAAATAGCGTTGAACCTGGATCGCAATTAGCTCCTATAACATCAACATTTTCATCTTCGAGAAACTGAATACATTCTTTGAGCGAATGACCCATTAAAGTATAGAATCCTTTCTTCCCTTTATTTATAATAAAAGAAGCAATGATTGGTTTTATTGAAACCTTCTTTATAGCAGATAAAGCAGCACGCATTTCTTCCACATCAATGAATCCTATAGCATGCCAAAGATCAACTCCCTCTCCATTATCTCCTTCTAGAATCTTTACTTGTTTTAGTGTGCTCTCTCGCCATTTCTCGAACGTTCCAGATCCCAAAGGATCTCGGAACTCACCAGATGGTCCAATTTCTCCTACAACTAATCTTCCTTCTGGGCACACATCTTTGATATTTTGAAGAGCGTGTCTATTAATATCCTCTAATTTATCTTTCAATTTATGCTTCTCAAGATTAAGATAAGTAGCATTGAGTGTTACCGTTTGAACCATATCCGCTCCAGCAGAATAAAAGGAACTGAGAACTTCTTTAACAATATCAGGATTTTCTATGTTTTGTAAATCAGGAGGTTTCCCTGTAGTAAATCCTCTTTTAATTAATTCGGTTCCATTTGATCCATCACCTAGAATAATTTTCGAGGGATCTTGCAACCATTTAAAGAAAGTCATTTTTTACACTCGGATATTGTTATTAATTAATTGACTCTTGAAGGGACACAGTATATTCTTTTACAATCATAAAAGTCTTATGAGTTATGACTTAGTTTTGAAAGTGAAATTCAAGATTTTTCCAATTATTAATATTCATTTTCTAATTTAGTTAGTCTATGTCATATGAGGAAATATCTAAATCGGTTGTTTTTGCACAGAATGATTGGGGTTCCAATTCAGTTTGTATAGCCCTCGAGAAGGAATTGTATTTTATTGATACAGGATTAAACACCTCCAGAGCTACTAAATTCAGAAAAGCTATGGAAACGAAATTTAATCGAAAAGCAAGTACACTCATACTTACTCATGGACACGTTGATCATATTCTAGCTATGAATGCCTATTCCGATTTGGAAGTTGTTGGTGCTGAAATTGGGAAGAAACGATTCGAAAGAATTGCTAAAGTAGAGCTAACTGAAGAAATGATTGAAAATATGGATAAATTCTTTGTTGGTTTTAGGGAATCAGCGAAGGAAGCAAAAGCTTTCTTACCAACAAAATGGGTAAAAGACAAAATTACACTTGGTGATAATCAAGAAATTATTTTCAATGTTGTTGGAGGTCACTCAAGTTGTTCCTCTTCGATTGAGTATGTACCTGATGGTATAATAATAACTGGTGATCTTATGCAAGTAGACGTTTACCCTTACTTTGGTGAACCTGATACTGATGTGGAGAAGTGGATTAATGCACTGAAAACCTGGGAAGAAAAGGATTACAAAGTAGTTCTTCCTGGTCATGGAAAAGCAGTAGATATAAAATACCTAAGAACTGTAAGGATTTTCTTTGAACAAATGTTAGCAACAACTAAGGAATTGAAAAAGAAAGATTTGCCAGTGGAAGAAGTACTAAAACATCCTATCTATACTGATGGCTATTGGCCAGAAGATGCAATTAGAAAACCTGCATACGATTTTAGTATAAAAAATTTGTATAATAATCTATGAGATAGAAGAAGAACTCTTGATGAGGTGAAAAAATGATTAAATCTTTTCATAAACAAGCAAAAAGGTATGAATTAATTGGAGAATGGGAAAAAGCCAAAGAAATCATACAAGAAGGAATAAACAGTAAAATAGCAAGTGAAGAGAAAGCGAAACTGAAAGTAATTTTATCAAATATTTTGTTAAGACAAGCTGTTTTTGACAAAGCTAAAGAATTACTCGAATCAGCAGAAGAAGTAGCAAAAGCAGTGAACGACAAGAAACTCCTGGGAGATATTTATTATAACTATGGCGAACTAGCGTATATCAATTGTTTTCTAAGAGAGATTGGTGACTATCAACAAGCACTTGAAATACATAAAAAAGCACTTGTAATTCGCGAAGAAATCAATGATCAGAAAGGAATAACTCATTCCTTATCTCGTATTGGAGTTATGCATGAACGATTAGGTGATATAGAAACTGGATTGAAATTTCACAGAAAAGCGTTGAAAATCGTAAAAGAAATTAATTATTCGCTCGGGGGTGAACGACCACTCATACATCTTGGTGCAGATGAGGAAAGACAAGGGAATTTCCAAAAAGCACTGGAATATTATCAGGAAGCAATGAAAGTAAAAGATGACTTTGTTGATGAAGAGGGTCAAGCATTTAGGTTAATGAATATCGGTGGAGTTTTGTACAAAATAAACAAAGACAAAGATGAGCATCTGGATTATTTACAAAAAGGATTAGCAATAGCAAAGAAATTAGATCATAAAATAGCAATATCTTTCATAAATTATCGACTGGGAATGTTTTATAGTGAAATAGGTGAAAAAGAAAAAGCTTTGGAAATCTTTCAAGCAATTATCGAATTCTCAAAACCAATTGGATTTATTATACCAGAAAAAATTGCTGAAGCTCAAATCGAGAAAATCAAGCAAAAGGATCCTTAAAAGAAAAAGAGAGTTTCAAAAAATAGTTATTGCTTCACAAGAAGATGAACTGTATGAGCGGACAATTAACTGAAAGTTTGTATAATTCTTTTGCTAGGTTCCTAGAAATCGCTTATGAACCATTAAAAGAAAGAAATTTATGTTGGGCTATTATGGGTTCTTTAGCTTCAGTATTACAGGGATGTAATTTACTACCTAACGATATTGATATTCTTGTTGAAAAACAAGAAGCAGTCTATTTTATTAGTTCATTATTCACTGAGTTTTTTAAAGAAGAGAAGAGCAAATCACCTTTTGATGATAGTGAAACTTGGCTCTCATCCAAAGAGCAACCAGTTTTCAAGGGTTTTGATCAGTGGCATTTTCAATGGACCTATGCGAAATGGAAAATCAACAATATGTTTATTGAAGTTACTCTGAAACTCCCGCCAGAAAACCATCCAACAAAAATCCACAGTATTTGGGAATCTGGACCAAATGTCTGGTCTTATATTAAGAAAATACCTTTCAATGGATTTCAAATTCCAGTCATTCCTTTAGAAATTCAATTAGATACGAATATTGAGAGAGGTCTCGATGATAGAATTAAGCAAATTCTTGTGATTTTTGAGAAGCAAGGTTATGATGAAAAATTGTTAGATGAGGTCTTGAGTGAAAAGCATAAAGAAAAACTTAAGAAATTTAGACAATAAATCAGCAAAAAACTCAAGAGAAATTAAAGTATATATTAATTATGAAGCTCTTATCTGTAATTACTTGCCCTAAATGCAGCTTCCAAAAAGAGGAAAAAATGCCTGAGAATTATTGCCAATTGAAATATCGATGCACAAATTGTGGTGAAATATTAACTCCTAAACTTGGAGATTGCTGTGTTTATTGTTCTTATGGTACAGAAAAATGTCCACCAATGCAGGATTTAGATGTTTAACGAATACCTCCTTTTCACAAAAGATTCTAAGGAGAAACCAAAATATAAGTTTGAAAATAACTGAGAGAGCAGTTAAGATTAATTTGTAAGGTGAAAATATTTATTACAAGAAAACCAGAAGATGTAGCTGTTCATAAGAATCCTCATGCAGTGGAAGCGAAGAAATTATACGATTATCCGAGTGCAATTATCATTTCACTTAACGTTAAAACCCGGAGAATCACTAATAAAACATCTAACTCCAACCGATGCAGCATTCTTTGTTCTAGAAGGCAAAGGTATTGTGCAAATCGGAGAAGAGAGGAAAGAAGTGGATGCTAATACCTTAATTGAAAGCCCCGCAAATGTACTCCATTGTTGGTCCAATGAAAGCAGTGAAAACTTGAGTTTTAGTTGTTAAAGCACCAAAACCTACCCAACCATCGAATTACCTAGAAGAACCTAGACAATAAAA
>JABLTI010000063.1 GCA_013166835.1 Promethearchaeati archaeon
CGTTTAGGATGTAGCTACATTCTGAATAAAGCAAATGAAATCTACAGTTCGCTCATAAAACTCGCACAATCAATGGCTGATGATGAGAAGTCAAAAAAAGAAACTTCTAAACTGGACAAGTCAAAAGGGATTATCTTCAAACAACAAATTTCTGCATTGAATTGGTTAACTTGGATGACAGAAATAAGTATGTTGGATGATGTTTTTGCATCTACTTCTTTTGAGTGGTTACAAAAGTTCGATGAATGGGGATTAATTGTCTCCAAAGTAGCAGATACTGAAGATTATCTCACAATGATAGAATTAATAGAAGAATCATATGAATATGCAGCTCGATTAATTGAACTATCATATGAATTAATTATGAAGATATCATTTGTAAAAATTGACTTGGTAGAGAAACAACAATCACTTCTAAATGTTGAAAAAATAATTACCATCGCTGGAGTACAATTCGAAGATTATATGTTTATATGCAGACAATTCCTTGACATTGTTAAAGAAGGAGAATAAAAATCATATTTTTTTTACTACTCTAGTTCCACTTTTATCATCTAAAGCAGCTATTGCATTTTCAGGTGAAGTAATAATTGAGAGTCTCCCACCACATTCGATGAATTGTATTGCAGATTCTACTTTCGGTCCCATACTACCCTTTGCGAAATGACCATTATCAAACATTTTCTTTAATTTTGAAATTTCGATTTTTTCTATTTTTTGCTGATTTTCTTTCCCATAATTAAGATATGCGTTTGAGACATCCGTTAAAAGCATCAAAATATCAGCATCAATTTGGGTTGCTAATACTTCTGTGGCTCTATCTTTATCAATAACTGCATCAACATCAACATAAGTTCCATTCTCTTGAGCAACAGGAATTCCCCCTCCTCCTACTGCAATAACTATATCCCCTTCCTCTACACACCGTCTAATAGTAGACCCTTCAAGAATTTCTAAAGGAATAGGAGATGGAACAACTTTTCTAAAACCTCGACCTGCATCATTTATGTAAGTGTCTTTAGTTTCCTTATGAAGCTTGATTGCTTCTTCTTCTGAATAAAATGGACCAATAGGTTTTGTTGGTTCCTTAAAAGCTGAATCCTTGTGGTTAACAACTGCACGAGTAATAATAGCTACTACTCTTTTATCATGAATATCATGCTCGTATAATCGTTCTTCTAGAGCAGTTTGAATCATGAAACCAATTTGTCCTTGTGACATAGCCCCACATATACTAAGAGGTTGTTCAGGTATCCCTTCGGTTACACCTGATTTTTGTTGAACAAGAATATTGCCAACTTGAGGACCATTTCCATGTGTAAGAATAACTCCAAAGCCTTTTTTAATTACGTTAATTATGACATCAGTCGCTTTTCTAAGATTTTCCATTTGCTGTTCGTAGGTCTTAGGTTGACCTTTTTGGAGGATCATATTTCCTCCTAGAGCAATGGCAATCAAATCCTTCGTCATAATTTTTCAATCCTATATTCATTAAATTTAGATAGTAAAGAGGTTATTATCTACCATATTATCTTAAAAATCTTCTCAAAAAAAAGAAATAATATACATAAATATACTCTATTGTAGTAAAAATACTAAACGCTAATATAGGAAATCAGCAAATATACTAATTACCGAGGGGTAGTCAATGGCTGATGTTAATATATTAATGAAACAGTTAGCTAATACCAACGAAAAAGAGGCAAAATGTGCAACCATTACTAAATTGGGAAATTTGTGTGATGATGCAGCAGTAAAGATTCTAGTGAGACATCTTAATCAGGAAGAAGATAATGAGATTAAGAGTTATGCAGCGAGTGCTTTGATTAATATTAGTAGTAAAAAAGCAACACAGATGTTAGTTCGTTTACTCAGAAGCGAATCATGGATTACTAGAATGAAAGCAGTTGAAACGCTTGGGGAACTCGAAGATAAGAAAGCAACCTTAACTCTAATTAGGGTACTTCGAAATGATTCTGAATCAAGTGTAAGGGAGTGGGCAGCGATTTCTCTAGGAAAAATTGGGGATAAAAAAGCAGTGAAACCATTAGTGAGTGCTTTAACTAAAGATTCACACTTTGAAGTTCGTATGGAAGCAGCAAAAGCTTTAGGAAAAATTAAAGACAAGAAAGCTAAGGGAGCATTAATTCAAGCATTCTATTCTGATGCTGAATATCAAGTTAGTTGGGCTTCAGCATCCGCACTAGCAAATTTAAATGATAGTGAATCCAAGAAACTTCTAAAGAAGTTGACTAAGGAACTTGTTAAAATTTTAGAAAGCGAAAAGGATGAAACAATTCTAAGTGCAGCTGCGAAAACTCTTGGAGAAATTGGGAATGAAATAGCAGCAAAAATAATGCTGAAGACAATGAAAATAAGTAAAGAATTAGTTAGACTGGAAATCAATTTAGCTCTAGGAAAAATGGCTAAACGTCTAAATTATAAAGATAGAGAGGAATTTATCGAATATATTAAGCTGAAAAGCTAAAAGAATAGATGAATTTTAAAGAAAAGACGAAAAAAGAGGTTTTTTTGTTCTAACAGAGTCTTTTTAACTAGAAACTGAGAAACAATGTAAAAGAGTTGACAGTTAATGGAAATATCGAAAGTTTATTTCTACGATAACGTCTCAAACTTGAAAGCAGGTGTAAACAGTTTTTTCAAAATGATTGTTGATGAATGCCAAACAGAAGAAGCTGTTGGTATCAAGATTCATTTTGGTGAAAAGGAAAATGATACACATGTGAGTGCAAAACATTTGAGTGATGTCACTAAATTCTTCAAGAAACCAGTTTTTGTCGAATGTAATGTTCTCTATCGTGGTAATCGATTAAGAAAAGAGGATCATATTAAACAAGCACATGATCACGGATTTGATTTCATAGAAATCGATATTCTTGATGGTGAAATGGGAGAAGATTACATTGAAATTGAAATCGATACAAAAAACACACAGAAAGCAAAAATAGGGAGAGGAATTAAGAATTATGATAACTTGATTTCAATATCTCATTTTAAAGGTCACATAGTCGCTGGTTTTGGTGGAGCTCTAAAGAATGTTGGTATGGGATTAGGATCACGCGGGGGAAAACTAGACATTCATGCTGGAGTATCTCCGCAAATAGATACTGTTAATTGCATAGCATGTGGCTCGTGTGCGGAACAATGCCCTGCAGACGCAATTACTGTAGATGATTATGCAGTTATAGATCAAGAGATATGCATTGGCTGTGCTCAATGTATTGCAGTTTGTCCAGAAGGAGTTATTAAAATTCCTTGGGGAAATAGACCAGCAAATGAATTCTTGGAAAAAATGGCAGAATATGCCCTTGCCTGTGTTCAGAACAAGAATTGGTGGTACATTAATTTCTTAACAGATATTACGATGAAATGTGATTGTGTGGGGACAAGGCAACAACCATTTATGGAAGATATCGGTATTTTGTTTTCAAAAGATCCGATTGCAATTGATAAAGCATCTATGGATCTAGTTATAGAACGAAATAACGGAGTGGATCCATTTAAATCTCACAACAAGAACAGCAACTATATTCTGAAATATGGAGAAGAAATTGGTCTGGGAAGTATTAAGTATGATTTAGAAATGGTTAAATAACCGAACTTTCTCTTTTTTTGTGTTTGTTGAATCATAATGAGTAAACTTGAAACGACTGCAAATAATAATTCTATTCCAGATAGAAATGATCGAATGATTAAAGTTAGGAATATAACAATCATAGGTCTTGTAATTAACGTATTATTAGCTGTATTCAAGATAACAATAAGTATCCGATCAGGAAGTTTATCGTTACTTGCCGATGGTTTAGATTCAGCTTTAGATATAGCAACAGTAATTTTTGGTTTTGTAGCAATTAGAATTGCTGTTCGTCCTGCTGATAAAGACCATCATTTTGGTCATGCTAAATTTGAGAATTTCTTTTCATTAGGCGTTGCACTACTTTTAGTCGCTTCTTCAGGCATCATTGGTTATCAAGCAATAACTAAATTAATCAACAAAACTTCATCTATTTACGATCCATATAATCTAATTATTGCAGCTATTAGCATAGTTCTCAAGGGAGTACTTGTTTGGCTAAATGTTAGTGTCGGTAAAAAGATAAAATCACCTATACTTGTGGCAAATGGCAAGAATTTTAGAACTGATATTCTTACATCTATTGTAGTACTTGTCTCTGTATCCATTGGTCACCGCTCTATTGGTTCATTCTCACTTTACTGGGTGGATCCAACAATTGCAATTATTATTAGTATTATAATTATAATTACTGCAATAGGTATCACAAGGGATTCAGCTGGTGTTTTACTAGATGAAAGTCCAGATGAAGAAACTATGTTGAAAATAGAAAAATACACAAAAGAACAAACGGGTGTAAAAGAGATTGGAAATATCAGAGCAAGAAGTGTTGGAGCTAATATATTTCTCGTAGATATAGATATTTACCTTGACCCTACATTAACAATTAGTGAAGGACACGATATAGCATGTATAGTTGAAGATGCACTTAAAGAAAAATTACCTATAAAATATATACAAGTTCATGTTGAACCATATCACACACATGAAGAAGAAGAAAAAAATGAACACGAGGAAAAATAATGAAGGAAGAAGCAGAGAAAACTGAGAAAGAAGCTTTTCAATTTACCACAAAGCATTTTACCATAATCATTCCTGTGGTTCTGATAATATCTATCGGTATTTTAGTAGCTGCAATTTATATGTTCATTAATCCAGGTCTTGTTAGTGGGATTGTTTTTGGAGCGGTTATGTTAGTACTCTTTATTGCTCCCCTAACATTTGCTATCATATTCTATTATAAGAAGGTCAAAGTCCCAAGCCAAGAAATCACCGAGAAGAAAAAAATTGAAATCCAAAGAGTAAATTAAACGAAAAAATAGTTAAAGATGAAATCCAAGCAAGTTATGGTTTAATTGTTTATATTAAAAAATTATCAACAATTGCTATCAATAGGAATGGTTTGAATTGCAAAAAAGAAAAGTAAATCTCCTTTTAGTCTGGTTTGTTGTCATTATAACATTACAACTTTCATTTGGAATTAGGGCTCTAACAACTCAATTTGATTTGAATAACAAACACAATATTGCTAGTGAGTTAGAAGTAGTACCACAGATTGGTACTCCTGCAGCAATTACCGATCAAGTATTGATATTTTTCGTAGATGGAATGCGATATGATAAAATGCTTGAAGCAAACACTCCCAATATGGATTCTCTAATGGCTAATGGAACAACTTTTTCGAATTATCAGGTAATTTTACCAAGTTATAGTAGAGTAAATTATGCGGCCTTCTCTACAGGCTCAAGTACAAATATGACAAATGTTTTTGCAAATGGTTATGACGATGAATTAGAAATACCAACTCTTTACAGCTTAATTACAGGTAATGATTTGAATAAGAGTCTTATAACAGATGAAGGTGGATGGGCGAAATTCTTAGGAAAAGATTCTGATGTTGTAGTATATCCTGATACAGTATCACATTCATTTCAAGAAGGATTGGTAGTGAAAGAAGCAGCACTTGCTACTATTCCTGGTAATTTTTCTAATATACAATTTATTGGATTTGATGATGTTGATGCTGCCGGTCATGATTTTGGAGCTGCTTCAAGTACTTACATACAGATGATCGAAAATACTGATAGCTATATAGGAGAAATTCTCGATTTATACAATTCACTTGGACAACTAAATAATACAACGATTGTGCTTTTCAGTGATCATGGACATGAGGATATTGGAGGACATGGAGGTGAAACTTCTGCTCAAATACATGGATCTTTTATTTTTGCTGGAAAAGGAGTTTCAAATAAGGGTTTAATGTCTGATAAATTAACGAAAATTAATTCAATCACTCCTACACTCTTAACGATGCTTGGTATTTCTTTAGCTCCAACAATGAACGGTCCTGTGCTTTTTGATTTCATTGATAGTACCATTCAGACTAAAGCAATTTATGCAATTCAACAAGCTGAGATCATGAATCAGCAGCTTGAAGCAACAATAAATGAATTTGGAATTATGTCCAATAAAGCTAAATTACCGTATATTACTGGCGCAGAATTAGTAACTGATAATATAACGTTAGCAAAAGGAAACTATTCAATCACACAGTACATTTCTTCATACAATTTAGCACAAGAAGCAGAAGAATCAGCAAGACTTTACTTAAGCTTGTTATTGAAACAATTAAAATCTATATCAGAATTGTTGAGGACATTACTAATTATTGGTATTGTAACTCTCGTTTCAGCTACGATATTTTATCTAAATCGTCGCAGAATAATTGAAGTAGCTCATCAAGAGGTTTTTTCAAAAGACCAATTGATACCACAATTGCTTGGAATGCTTTCTGCAATTTCAATTTGTATAATCATTTCAGCAATCTTTGGATTCAAATTTGCAGCAACAAGCTTCAATAGTACAAATCAAACAGTTCCACCAATATTAACATCATTTTTTGTATCTGGTGCTTTACTAGTTTTTCTCCCATGGTTAGCAATTTATCTTCTAAAAAGCAAATCTAGTGAATTTACAACTTTCAAAGAATGGAAAAAATTATTCATAAAATCATCAATAGGTTCAATGTTTTTCATCTCGTTACCGATATTTGGATATATCTTGTATTATATCGCACAATTCGGACCATGGCCAAGCTGGATTATACCACCATTAGCTGATACATATGCGTTTTGGATAATCGGAATAATGCCTTGTATATTGTATATTATTCCTCTAATTTTAATGCTCATCTTATGGAGAAGTGGAAAAAAGGATAAAGCAGCTATAGGTTAAATTTGTTCATTAGAACCATTTCTTCTATTTATTGAGCAAAATTCTTTTTTATTTTCTTTCTTAATATTCTATAATCTATTTCTGGAGGATATGAGATGGAAGAAAAAACTCTGTCAACAGATGAAGCTATTCTTGAGGAATTAAAACAAATTCGTGAACATCTAGTACCTAAAGAAGAAGAGATAGTAGAAGCACCAAAAAAACGATTACAACGAATTAGAAATTTCGGGGATGAATTCATTGTCTTCATTCGTAAATACAAAGTCTTAGGACTTGCAGTTGCATTTATCATTGCAACATATGTTGGACTATTAGTACAATCACTTGTTGATGATATAATTATGCCTATATTTCAATATATTCCCGGCCTCAAGGATTTAGATAGTTTGGAAAGCTGGCAAGCAGGTCCATTTTTCATTGGAAGTTTCATTTCTGCAATAATTACATTTACAATAATTTCAATTGTTATGTTTATAATTGTTAAAGCTGGCAACAAAATAGGACTTGAATCTGATTAATGTGATTCCGCTGCTTTCCTTTCTTTTATTTTTTTTAGAGTTTCTTTAACAGGTCAAAAATTTAAAGATCCTTCTTAGACAGAAAAATCAGAAATACATTCTAAGAACAGTTTTGACACTTTTTCTATTGAAGTGTACAAACCAACAATATCATTACGATCACCACTACTAATTCCATTGAAAACTTCTTCTACAATCTTTGGAATAGCATTGATAACTGACTGGAAGATTTCTAAATCATCTTTTGAATGAATAGCTGCATCCATACTTTTCAAAGCAGCTTTTGCATGTCTATCAGCTTGTTTGTAATCATAATCTATTAATGATGTAAGAGCTTTCTCTGTGAGAATAATGGAATCGCCTATGAAAATCTTTGTTTGTTTAGAAATATGTTCTAATGAGGTTTCATCTAAACTTAATTTTTTATGGAGGGAAGTTATTAAAATTTCTTTTTCTGTTGCAGGATCATCCTTCATCTGTCTAGCTAATTTTGATCTTCTGCGAGGAGAAATAGCCTTTTGTGTTATTAATCCTTTTGAGATTTCAGTCACACCAAAGTATTTCTTTACAAGATCTATTGATCCTTTGAATCTAGCCATATTTACATGGGTATCATCTGATATAGCGTCTCTATAAATAAATTCGAATTCAGTAGCAAAGAGCTTCAGTTTCTGTAAATGAGCGGGTTTGACTTTGTTTACTACTAATACTGTATCTCCATAACTACTTGTATAGATTAGCAGATGTTTTTTACCAAACTCAACAGTTTCTATATCAAATTTCGACTGTTTACCAATTATTTCTTCAAGTATTCCTCTGATACCACTCATTGCACCACCAAATAGCTGTTCATCTGTGGTCATTTGAGTTGAATAAGGAAGGTATAGAACTGTTAATCCAGATTTCAAAATATAGGAGATATTATGAATTTCATCATGCCAACCTCTATTCATAATTGGTTTTCTAAGTGAAACAACCATTACTATGGAAAGGATAAGGAATACTACTAAACCAACAACAACTGGCACCAGAGGAAAGTCTGATACAATTGGTTCAGAAACAAGAGTGAAGTAATAAGTATCAGAATTAGCATTACCAGCTAAATCAGTGTAAGTAAAATTAACTGTATAGGAGCCAAGAAGTAAAATATCAAAACTCAAAACAATATCATATTGATAAATGGAACCATGCGAAACCACAGAATTGTATATCATTTCAAAAGTTTGATTATAACCTGGCCCAAGTAAATTGACTTCTACTTTGTTAATCCCATAAGTATCTATAATATGAACTGTTAGCGTGTGATTGTTTAAACCTGCTTCCTCATATTGTATTATATCCCTAGGAGCAGTATTAAAGACATTATAATCAATTCTGGGATCTTGGAAAAAGACTGGAAGCACTGTGTCAATAATTAAGAAATAGATTTCTCTGCTTTCTCTGCTGGCTTTATCCATAATGGATACAGTCAAATTATGATAGTCCATTCCAACGAGGAAGTCTTCATCTAAAGTATATATTATTCTCATAATAGGGATATAAACGTAATCCGTGCCAAAATCCTCTTCAAATACACTGTTTGTGTTATCAGCAATTACTGATATAGATTTGATACCTATACCTGGATTATTTATGGTTAAATCAAATTCTATATTTCCACTATTTCGATATTCTAGATCATTAAGAGAGGTATAAAACTGGGGGGAAGTTAAAGAAACCAAGACAATTATTGTCACATTGCCTTTATTTCCAGCATTATCGTAACCATAAATAATCAATTCATAATACCCACTGAATCCAGTAATATTCAAGTTATTACTGAATGGAGGGGTTGTTTCTCTAATAATTCTAATACTGCCAAAATCAATTCTAAAGGATTCTAATCCAGAACCAACATCTTGACTGAACCATTCTACATGCACATTTGAATCAAGAATGACTGAATTATTGGTAGGATTAATCATCAAAACTTGAGGTGGAGATTGATCTACCGTTATCCAATGAATGTCTTCATAAATTTTCATATCGGTTGTTACAGCTCTAATTGTGATGTTATAGATTGGATATTGATCTATTGGAATAACACCTAAATTAATAGTACATGTAAAGGTAGTATTTGAATAACTATTGTATAATGTGTTATTGACATAGACTTCGAAATGGTCAATATTTAAATTATTAACATCCCAGATAATATCGAAAGATGTAGAATTAATGTAGGTAAACATTTTGCTTGGATCAACTAAAATAATAGTTGGAGCACTTGTATTTTGAATAACTGTAATTTCTTGATCTGTGTAATAACCTAGGTAATCAAAAGCTTGGATGGTTATAATTGCAGATTCATTTTCAGTGAGTGTGACAAAATAATTCGAGGTTTTTACATCGAAAATTGTGTCTAGTAAGGTTCCATTAACAAATATCTTGAATTGTTCAAGCCCTACTCCCACATCGAAGGATTCCCAAGAAACGATAATGTAAGCAAGACCAGTTGTATAATTATCAGGTGGATGATCAATAGTTAAATTTGGGGCTGATTGATCAAGAATTATACTAAAAACATCAGTATGAGTATTTCCTGCTTTGTCAAATGCTGTTATTGCTACATCTTTGTTACTTTCATTGCCAAGATCAACAAGATCACTCATAATTAAAGGAGAATAGGAATCATACAAAACACCATCAATTGTTAGTTGAGTTTGTTCTATGCCAGTACCTAATAGATTGTCTGTTGCATTCCAAGACAAAGCTATTGTCTGAGAATTTGTGTAATAGGTTCCATCTCCTAGTTGTGGCAGAATTATTGGATCAAAAGAGACATCCGGATTCACAGTATCTCGAGTAATTGTTATGGAATTAGATGCAAAATTACCTAAGACATCATATGTTACTACCTCAATCAAATAATCCTTGTCAGTGTTTAGATCTATATTGAAAGTACTAGCAGAGCTAGTGCCTTGAGAAACACTATCAATAAAAATTTCCGAATAGTCAATTGAAGAATGAACATCAGAAGCGTCCCAATAGATATCTAAATTTGACACTTTGACAGCAACTCCATCAAGTGGAGAAGTGATAGAAACAATGGGGGGAGTTGTATCTTTAATCACAATTATTGAGGACCTTCCTTCTAAGAGAGTATCATCAACTGCTATAACTGTAATATTCCAAGTTCCATCACTTGGCAGGGGAATGTTATAGGTTTCTAAAATTGTAGATGGAGTTATTTCTGTCTCATTTCGATATATTTTGTAATAATCAAAATCACCATCAGGATCGGAGTTATTATAACTTATATCCACAGAACCACTTGTAGTTAGAAAATTATTTGGGGGACTAATAATGGTAACTTGTGGAGCTTTCACATCAAATTTCACAGTAATACTATCAGTCGCACTTTTTCCAGAATAGCTGTAGGTTATTAATTGAATGGCATTGTTTCCAGCAAATAGAAATACATCAGATGAAGTGATACTTCCTCCAACTCGATTTTGAAAGACTCCTTTAACATAAATATCAGTGTGATGTACTGAAACAAATTCAGAAATTAGATCCCATGTTACGGTGACACTTTCTTGAGAAGAGACATATCCTGAACTTGGACTAGTTATTGATATTCTAGGAGCATCACCTTTACCTAGAACAAGAATCTGACCCAGGGTATCTCCAAGGATAATCTCATTTTCACCATCATGATCTATATCGAAAACTACTATTGAATTCCTTTTGCCAAAAGAGGTACCAAAATCACCTGACCAATTCAAGTGAAAATCAAATGAAGAACCACTATCAGTGACACAACCAACATAAACAGTACCATTATTTGCACTGAAAATCAGCTCATTTCGACCATCTTGATTTATATCCGCTATGGTAGCTCCTCCACCCATTGATGGTTGAGATGTTTGATCATTTATGAGTAATTCTAATGCAGGAGCAGGATCGGAAAATGAATTGTAACCATTAAAAATTTTCAAGTAATTCTTACCTACAATGATAATATCATTAATTGAATCACCATCAATGTCGTCTACTATGATTGTATGACCGAAATTGTCCTCAGTAATTGATGTCGAACCAATAGGAAGATCATCCTCTGGATTATCTTGATATTTGGGAATTGTTCGTAAATAAATACGTAAATTAGTTAATGAAATAGAATTATCAGCAGAAATTTGAGCGGAAAAAAGTAGTTCTTTATCATAATCAGTATCCATATTAGCAACTAGTATACTGTGAATTCTAGTTGCGCCTATTGGGCTGAATGGTGATCGAAAGTCATGGTCAAAACTATCACCTACTGAATCATATTCTAAGACAATAATACCACCATTTTGATCACCAGCCACTAAATCAGTATAAGTATCATTATCAGCATCACCAATTTCAAGATAGCCCATAAATGCAGAAGTATGAGTAAAAACAGTTTCAGACACCCCGAAATCATTGGAAGTCGTATTCCATTCACTGAGCCGCAAGATAGTATTTGAAGAGCCTAACATATATAATTCATCTTTTCCATCGCCGGTAAAATCATGTGCAGCGATACCAGACATTACAGTTGTTAATAAAGATTGATGGCTAGTTTCCCAGCTAGCCCAGATTCTTTGATAATCACCTGAACGATAATCAAAAATTGCGACTAAATAATTATCACCGAGAACAGTTCTATTTGAGCTTACTATTAATTCAAGGTCACTGTTACCATCAATATCTGCAGTAGTTAGGAATGTACCATTACCATACCCAGTAGCTGTCGATTTGATATTGAAATTTTCTTCAACAACATAATCAAAAGATGTTTGTGTACTAATGCCTAGCTCAATGTCTCCCCATGAGAAAGCATTCGATCGTATCTCATCTTGATTACCACTAATATAAGGCCAAATAATTCCAGCATTACTGCTACCATAATTATCCGTTGCTTCAAACCCAATACCGAGTACTTTTCCAGAAGAACTTGAAATAGCAGTAAATGGTATCTTAAATTCATATTGCCTATGAGTATTTGTTGAATCGAAATCTGAAGGATTAAAGGAAGTTGAAAGCAAAATTCCGCTACTTGCTAGAGGAATATCTAATGAACCAGATTCAATGGCGATCCAAGCAGATAGTGATATGCTATATGAAAGAAACTCTACAAACTGACCGGAAGAATTTGAGGTAAATCTAACCATTCTATCAATTGAACTTAGTTGACCATTATGATCACTGTCAAAGAAAATTGAACTACCCCAAGCTGGTACTGGAGTTTCTACTTGTAAGTTTAAAACGTCCAATCCAATATAAAAATAAACATCATTATTTTGTAGGAATAATTTCCCTCCAATTTGATCTGTTGAATTGTAAAGATTGTAAATTGATGCGGAGGTCCATTCTTGATCCATATCATCATGAACGAAATTTATTTGCCCATTAATATTTGGCGCTGTGTTATTCCAAATTGAGAAAATCTCTGTAGGATAAGCAATAGCAGAATGTCCTGAAGTAGGGAGATTTGTAATAAGGAATGGACTTAGAACAAATATTAAAGATAGAATCAAATATAGAGCGATATTTCTGTAACATTTCATTAGTTAAATTCCCTTTATTCCAGTAATATTATCTTAATTTGCTTCGACAATATTACTAATTCTGCTTTCTAGGTATATATCAAGTGTGCTTTAAAAAATAAAATTTTAACAAAAAAAAAGGCTAGCTAATTAAAAATAATCTTTAAATCACTCCCATTCGATAGTTGCAGGCGGTTTGGAAGTAATATCATATACTACTCGATTTACTTTTTTGACTTCATTGATTATACGATTGGAAATTACTGCTAAAGTTTCATAAGGAATTTTTGACCAATCAGCGGTCATAGCATCAATGGAATCAACTGAACGCAAAACTACAGTCCACTCATATGTTCGGGAATCGCCCATAACACCCACAGATTTTACGGGGAGAAGAACAGAAAAACTTTGCCAGTAATTATTGTATTCATCTCTTTTTTTAATTTCTCCAATGAAAATCGCATCGACTTCTTTAAGAGTATCTAATCGCTCTTGTGTTACTTCACCTAGAATACGAACCGATAATCCTGGACCAGGAAAAGGATGTCTTTCTATCAACTCAGAGGGAATTTTTAGTAATCTACCAACTTCTCTAACTTCATCTTTATAGAGCTCTTTTAGTGGTTCAACAACTTTCAAGGACATTTTTTCAGGTAATGCTACATTATGATGACTCTTAATTTTTGCAGCTGTTTCTGATGGCTGTGCAGATTCTATTCTATCAGGATAAATGGTTCCTTGAGCTAAATAGCCAAATGTCCCGTGCTTCTTTGTCAGTTTCTTTTCAAACGCTTCAAATGCCTCAATGAATTTGAAAGCAATTATTTTCCTTTTTTCTTCAGGATCCTTGACACCTTTAAGAGCTTTCAAGAAGGTTTGTTGAGCGTCCAATCGATAGAAATTTGCAAATTTTAAATCTTCCTTGAAATACTTCACCACTTGTTCAGGTTCATCTTTTCGCATGAATCCATGATCAACAAAGACACAATAGAGACGATCACCAATGCTTTGGTGAAGAAGGATTGCTGCCACAGTGGAATCTACTCCACCGCTTACACCTATAATAACTCGATTCTCCCCTACTTCATCTCTTATCTCTTTAATTTGCTGTTCGATATAACTTTCCATAGACCAATTCTTCTTAAGATTAGAAATTGTTAAAATGAAATTACTCAAGAGTATCATGCCATTATCAGTATGAACAACTTCTGGATGAAATTGTAACCCAAAGATTTTTCTCTCAAGGTTCTCGAAGGCAGCAATTTCGCAATTATCACTGGATGCAGTTATCTCAAAATCGGATGGTAATTTAGATATCTTGTCCCCATGGGACATCCACACTTTGTTTTCTTTTCCAAAGCTTTTGAACAAATTCTGATCATTTTTAATCTGAATCATTGTATGCCCATATTCTTTCTGGTCTCCTTGGATAACTTTGCCACCATAATATTGAGAGATGAATTGATGACCATAACACAATCCTAAAACAGGAATTTTTTGTTTCTCAATAAATTCCATGGTTTCATCTGAGATTTTTGGAGCCTTCTTATCATAGACGCTATTTGGTCCACCCGAAAAAATAATTGATTTAACATTGTTCGAAAGTAATTCATCTGGTTTTACTCTCCAAGAGAAAATCTCAGAATGAACACCTAACTCCCTTACTCTCCTAGCAATTAAATGAGCATATTGTCCTCCAAAATCTATAACTGCAACTATATTCTTTTGTGACATAGTTAATGCTACCATGCTAAAACCCAATATAGCTTTTTTAATTGTTCAGTTTATATAATTATGTTAATTTTTTAACAACTAAAATCCTGCAAATAACAAATTATTTAGCGTTTTTTTGGAAAGGTTATCACGAAAATTGTCCCTAAACCCTCTTCACTTTCAAAACCCATAGACCCACCATGTGCTTCCACAATTTTAAGAGCAATTAACAAACCAAATGAAGCGTAACTTTCCTTCGTCCAAGCTTTCCGAACTTCTTTTTGCCGATCTATAGACATCCCTCTTCCATTATCTTGGATTTCAATTTGTTTTTTATGTGGGAAATCTTTCCCAACAATATGCACTTTAGAAGCATCAGCATGTTTGATGACATTGATTAACAAATTTTCAAACACTTGTTTCAATTTTACTCTATCCCCCTTTAAAGTAGGCAAATCACGAATGCTTACCTTAAGATTAGGATCCAAGGATTTTATTTCTGAAACCAGTTCATTCGTTAATTCCGTCAGATTTACTGAAGTGATTTCACCCAATATTTCTCCCTCTTTGGCTAGAAATAAAAGGTCTTCAAGGAAATTTGTTGTTTCAACTATTTGTTGATCCACTTTGTCTGCGAAATCTGAATTACTCATGGAATTATACATGGAGATAATTTGTAATTTCCCTCGAATATCATGAGCAATTGTTGTGGCAAATTCCTCTAACTCATCTCTTTGTTTTTTCAGCATTTTTTGATTTTGATTGAGTACTTCCTGTGTTTTCAATCGTTTAGTAATGTCTTGAATAACACCAAGGAAGGCAGTTGGTTTCCCATCTGCATCAGTTAAAAGTGTAGCATTCAACTCTCCAATATATTTTGAACCATCTTTTCTTAACATTCTATACTGCATGTTTTTCATTCGACCAGTTTTCAAGGTTTTTTCAAGATTTTTAGCAGCTAACTTTTGATCCTCTTGAGCTATTAAATCAAAGGCACTTTTCCCAATCAATTCTTCTTCTATCTCTCCCCCATACAAATCTAGTGATTCTTGATTAATCATTAGGATTTTTCCGGTTAGATCTGTGACTAAAATCGAAAGAGGAGATGTTTCAACTAACTTTCTGTATCTTTCTTCACTAAATCGAAGTAATTCTTCTGCATTCTTGCGTTCCAAAATCGTTGCGAAAAATCGAACGATTGTTTCAAAGAAAATCCATTTTTCACTTGGAATGTATTTAGGAGTTTTAGATGCTAAATGAACTATCCCCAAAAGCTTGTTGTCAGCACTAACTATTGGCCAAGTAATTATGGATTGAATGTTCAATTCTTTTAATCGATTTTTATAGGGAAGTAGTTCTTTACTCTTGTTTACATCAGCAGAAATTATAGCTATCCTGCTGTTTGCTACAAGAACTGAAATATGTTTATCATCTTCTAAGTGTTGATCTTCTACTAGCATATTTTTTTCTTTTGTAGTTCCATAAAAAGCTGTCAGTTTGAGAATTTTTGTTAAGGGATTATATAATCGAATAGTGCCTATATCAAAACCTAAAGTTGTAACTAAATCCCGTAAAACATCATTACACAAGTTTGTCATTTGCGATTTGCCGATTGCAGATTCAGCTATTAATTGGAATGCTTTTCGTTCTAGATTTATTGTGTTCT
>JABLTI010000008.1 GCA_013166835.1 Promethearchaeati archaeon
ACATTGGGCAACCACCTGCAAGAGTATTTGATTTAGGTTGTGGTGTGGGGCGTCATACAATTTATTTCGCTTCTCTTGGGTATGAAGTTGATGCTTCAGACCTCTCTAGTGATGCTGTTAAAAGCACACAAGAATGGCTCAAAAAAAATGAACTCAAGGCGAATGTTTACCAAGGGAAAATGACCTATCTTACTCAACCAGATAATCATTACGATCTAGTACTTGCGTTTAATGTGATTTATCATGCTTACAAAGATGATATGATCCATGTTATCAATGAAATTTACCGAATTATTAAACCAGGAGGTTTCTTCTTTGGGACTATCTTAACCAAAGATCCAAATCAACCGTTTTATAATCCAAAAGGAGTTATTGATGAACAAACACTCATTAAACTAGAAGAACCTGAAAAAGGCATTCCACACTTCTTCTCTTATACTGAAGATGTACTAGAGTTCTTCAAAAATTTTGAAATAAAAGATCTCTACTATAAAGAATGGTACCGTGCTCCATATACAATTGAGAGCATTAATGACAAGAAGGGATATGGACATTATATTCTCTTTGCTCAGAAACCCAAAAAGAAGTAAAGTTTACAATAGTAGAACAAGAGCAATAATTGCTCCAATAATCGTTAGAAAAATTGGTATACCAATTGCTAGGGCTTTCTTTACATTCCTAAATTGATGAGTGTAACATGCTTCAGGACATATTTCCATACATGTAAAACAGGAAATACAGCCTTTGAAATCAATAATAGGTTTCTCATTACCTTTCTTATCTTTAACTATCTTTATCACTTGTTCCGGGCAAGCTCGTTCACAATCTTGACATCCAATACAACCTGATGTATATTTAGGATGTCTGATTGAAATATTTGTGAATCTTTGGAATGGTATGACCGCAATTTTTGCTGTTACTGGTAGTTTGAATTTCTTTTGGTGATCTTCGATTTTTTCTCCAAGAATTGTAATCTTGGTTAGATCTATTTCACCTAATCCTTGTTCGGCAGCATATCTTGTTGCAGGAACTTTCTTTGGATCATGTCCCATTAATTTGAAGGCAACAGCATCTAAAGCGACAGCATCTTCACTAGCTAAAATAAGATTCATTTCAACTGCTTGTCCACTAGCTCCAGGTCCCATGCCTTCTAGAGCGATAATTGCATCCATAACATTGAGTTTTATTTTGGGTTTTTCAAAAGCATATAAATCAACCAAACATTGTGAAAATCCTTTGATACTCGCACCTAAAGAATGAATTCTTGTTTTATCTCCTCCAGTTATAGTACCAAAGAGGTTTTTAATTGCTCCAGTATAAAGTGTCATTGAATGAGTTTTCATTTTAGGGACATTAATTATCGTTTTAGCATCCAGAATATCTTTAGCAATGTTTACTTTTCGAAGCTTCTTTCCCTTAACATCAACATTTATCGGTCCATTTTTCTCTAAACTTCGAATTTCAACATTATCAAATTTCTCACTTATCTCAAGATAATCGCTTTGTAATATAGCTTCTCGAGTTCCACCATCATGACCAGCTGCACTACAATCCCCAATGATAACTTTTTTCTGAAGTTCAAGAAGCATTTTACTTAAAGCTTCAAGAACCCTAGGATCCGTTCTAATCTTATCCCGGACTTCTTTTTTTTTGGGGGCAATTAATAAATTAGGTTTAAGTAAAATCACATCTTCATCGGAAACGAATTGTTCTATACCCCCTAGAAGATTTACAGCTTTTCGAACTGCTGTTTCTACATCAGATTTTTCCACATAAACAATCGCTACGCTGCTCATTGGTAATTCATCACTATTTATAGAAAGAAGAAATATATTCATTGTGCTTCACAAAAAACGAACATCGGGAAGCCAAATTATACATAAATCTTACAGCGATAACAATACCATCGATCATATTGTTTGATATAAGATAATTTGCTTCCGCATTTTGGGCATCGCGCTTTTGATGTTTTCACTTCTTCATCTTTCTTAGGTTTCTTTTCCACCTCTTTCTTTGGTGGAGATTCTAATTCTGGTGAAACAACATCCTCTATTATTTCTTCATTCTCAGTTTCTTTTAGAATATCAGTAATTCTTTCCTCATCATTATTCTCTTCTAAAATTTCCATCGATTCAAGTGAGGTTCTATCTAAAGCTTCGAAACTCGTATCTTGTTTTTTCTCTGTTGTTGTACTTATATCATTTAAAGAAGGGACAGGTATCGTATCAGTCATCTCTGAAATCTTAGTGTCAACAAAAACTGTTTCATCGATTGGGCTATTAGTATCTATAGAGAATACTTCTAGTTGATTTTCCAAGCTACTTATTTTCTCTTTTAACTCTGTAATATCTGCTGCTGTTGTATCAGCTGATACTTTTTTTGTTTCAACATTCAGTAATCGTTCTTCTAGGGCAATAGTAATTTCAGTTAGTTGACTGATTTTATCCATTACTGTTTTAATAACAAATTGAACTTCATCACTTTCCAATTCTGCCAAGTCTATTTTATCAACTTTAACTGCTTTTTCTTCTTGAGTTAGGGCATCGGGCACAGTAATTAAATTTTGTACTTCTTGATGATGTTTTTCTAAAGTTTCATCATCTATTTCTGTACCTTGCCCCTCAAAAGGGAAACCCTCTTTCTCCAGAAACATTTTTCCCATCATTTCAAAAGCTTCAGGGATGTTTTCTCCTGTTTTCGCAGAAGTCGCTAAGTAAGCTGCTTCTATGTTCTTCTTTTTCCTTAGTTTTTCAATTATTTTCTTTATATCTTCATCTTTAATCTTTATCTGATCTTTCAAATCATGTTTGTTCCCTAGAACAATAAAGATTTTTAGAAAACTACCAGAATGAGAAATTGCTTCTTCAGCCCACTCTTCAAGTTTTTCCAAAGTATCTGGTTGTGTGAGATCGAAAACTAAGAAACCGCATTTGCACCCACTGTAAAAAGATGATCTAACGTGTCGATACATCTTTTGTCCAGCAAGATCCCAAATTTGGAAGTGAACCTTATTTTCACCAAGTTCTATAGCTTTAGAAGCAAAATCAGCACCAATTGTTTTGATGTATTCACTCTTAAAGCCTACACCCATAAATTTAGAACGTATACTAGTTTTCCCTACCGATCCTTCACCCATCAGTACAACTTTAAAGACAAATTCCCGTTTTATGTCTGACATTTCTCAGGACTCCTTTTGGTAGATTATGGTATTAAATTCATTAATTTTGGTAAATGGATTTATTTGGCTGCAATTAAATATTTGCTATTATGTAAAAATCTATCTAATCAGTCCTTTTGTTCTATTAATAAATACTTGTCTGTTTTTTTGTTCCCTTTTGCAAGATTTATTAAACGGTTCTTCACACATATATAGTATTGAAGTGTATGCGAGTAGTTTGGAGTCTTTGAATGTGCCTCGTCGTCAATCTAAGAAGATTAAATCTTTGTGGAATGAATATCCTGATTATTCCCCAATTAATAATGTTGATGAAAAACCTTTGTTTGATGAGACCAGAGTAAGTGATGAACATAGGGTACTAGGACAGATTATACGAGAGAATTGGCATCTTATACATCCGCTTCCTCGAGATTATATGCTTTCATCAGCCTCAGAATGGAGAACATTACTCACAGAGACAGGAATGATACAATCAAATTTGGATACAAAGCAAAGAAGCCTTGCTGGAATTCAAGAGGAATTTGACAAAAAGAATCAAAGAATACTTCTAGAAAAAGATGCTGAAATTGAAAGAATCAGAGAAGAAATTGCAGAAAGCTTCCAAGAAACCTTAGAACAAAAGGATCAAGAGATCGCTAACTTGAAAATATTTGTTGATTCTGTTGATGAAACCTCTATAACAAGAAGTAATATAGAAACCGAACTTAGTGAAAAGGATCGCAAAATAACTGAGTTGGAATCTGTTATCAATGGTTTAAATGATAAGTGTCGACAGCAAGAAGTTGAAGCAATGAATGTTCAAACTGGAATTAGTAAAAACTTTCAGCAGCAAATCAATAGTATAACCAAAGAACTCTATGAGAAACAAGAGCAAATTGACAAACTTCGAGAGATTTTGAATAAGGCGAAAGAACAATTAATAATCTTAAAAGGAAAAAGTTCGGATTCTTCGGAATCAAAAACTCAATTGGAAACAAAAGTTGAAACTCTGGAACGCATGCTAGCAGAACGAGATGAGAAACTCAGAAAAGTTGTTAAGACAATAGAAAGCTTAGAATGAGATTTTGGAGTATAAAGTTTATATTGAACAGCATGTTTCGATTTGTTCTACTACCAATCCAAATTTTCTCTCAGCAAAATCTATTGATTTCTTTTTAGGAACTGCAACTCTGTTTATACCAGCTAGTATTGCTGCTTGTTCGTAATCAATTTGCCTTACTCTCATGCAACCAAGTGATTGTTCTAGGGCTGGTTTTCTTAATCGAGTATAAAGTATTAATCTAGTCAAGAAATCTTTATTGATAATTTTTGAGTTTTCCATAATTGTTCCTTTAGTTGGGATTAAACCCAAAAAAACAATTAATGGTATTTCATATTTCAGAGCAGTTTCTAAAGCATCTAAATTTCCTTTTTCTTCACCGAAATGAAGTCCAAGACAAATATGAGGAACAACATGCAGTCCTGCATTAACTAGAGATTTAAAGGAATCAATGTAGTCTTTTCCTCGTTTATCATTCTTTATTACTTTAGAAATAACTTCATCGTCAGTTATCAAATCAAAAGAAACAGCATCTACACCAGCATTTGCTAGTGCTTGAGCCTGTTTAGAACTTACTAGACCGGGATGAACATTGATTTTCAAATTAGTTTCGGATTTAATGCGAGAAATAGTATCCAAGTAAGGCTCTAATGGTACTATAGATTCTTCATCATATCCTCCACTTAGTAGTATCCCTTTCCCTTGATTTTTTTCTAATTTAATTGCAAAATTCACCAAGTCATCTGCCGAATTAATCTGATGCATATTTTTCAAGTAGTGTTTATTACAATGTAAGCAATTCAGAGCACAGGAAGCTCCTGTTACACTAATAGATGGGAATTTTTTACTAGGATAATAGACTTTAAGAGTTCGTCCAAAATTATTCCAACTTAATGATCTTCCTTCTTCTAAAAGCTGGTCTAATTCTTTCTGTGAGGTATTTAGTACCTCTGTAAAACCTATTTTATTATTCATACAATCCTACCGAAACTTCATCTATTCTACTTAATGCATATTTACCAAGGTTTTTAATACATTTTGTGGAATTACATTTGTAGTTGATTATTATATTAAACTCTCAGGAGAATTAACTCATGGGTTACTTGAAAGGATTCTTTACATCTCTTGGCATCACTTATCCAAGTTTTCTATTCATACATATCTATTTGAATAGCATGACAGTTACTCAATTCTTTGAGGAAATGATAAACACTCCTTCTTGGGAATACTTGTTGGAAGTCTGTGAAACAGCAATAGTGGGACCCATCAGTGTGTTTTTCGCCCCCAGAGATGCAATTAGTATCGTTTTAGTTTTACTTCCTTGGGTTGTTGCAGCATTCGTTGCTAGCTTTTTCTTTAGAAAGAAGCATGCAGCTCGTGGTGGTTTAGCAACAATATATATCCTAATCCTAATAGCTGAAGTTGTTTACTATATAATATACCAAGCCGGATTAATTGGTACTTCATTATTCACTTCCTTTGATAGCTGGTTTTATGGTTTCTTAATAATAATTGGTGTGACTACTCTAATTGGAATCTTATCTGGATTGATAAGTCCATTCAAAAAAGATGGTATGCCTGCGAGACGAGTTAGAGTTCCACAGATTGTTATTGAAGAAGAGGAAACCATTCCAGAACCTTACTATATGCCAACTGAGAGTCCAAGCAGAGACCAATATGTAGCAACACATCAAGCACAACCAACAACAAGATCACAACAAACAACTTGTGAATTCTGTGGATCATATTTAGATTATGATACAGAATTCTGTAGTGTTTGTGGTAATCGAGTCCACAATGGTTAACCAAAAAATACGTTGATAATTGCTTTCAATCTTCTCTAATTAGCATCGTCATAGTACTTGAGATATTGGCGTATGATCTTATTTCTTCTGTAACCAGTTTATCAAGGGCACCGGCCGAGTCAGCTTCTAACTTGAGGATAATGTCAAACAAACCCCAAACTAAAGAGATTTCTTCTAAGCCAGATATCTTAGTTAGCTCTTCAAATAAATCAAATTCTGTTCCGCCTTTCACATTGATCAATACATAGGCTTTAACCATTATTTCACCAACTGATCTACAGTTTTTATATACATAATTTCCCAAAGCTTTGGTGTAATTATTTAACTCTTAATAAAAATAGTTTAATCCAGATAATAAATTTTTATATGAAGACTAATGTGTTTTGTTCTCAAAACCATCTTTGGCGTTGTTAGAATGAATTCAGATACTCAAAGACCCTACAAAACAGAAAGCGGTATAAAATTACTAGTCTACTATATTCGGCAAGATGATCCTAAGAAATGTACGGCCGTACATTTGAACAAAATGGGTAAGGTAGAAATGGTTCACAAAGCAGGCAATCTCCCACGAAATGCTGTTTTATTGAATCCATTTTCATTGAAAGCTTTATCGATTGAGGATCTCCCAGCGATACAAACTAAAGGATTAATTGGCCTTGATTGCTCATGGGTTTCTGCGAAAAAAGTTTTTGGAATAGAAGAGGGTAATGAGTTACAATTAAAGAGCAAAGGAAGCTGGCGATTTGTTGATAGGATTCTCCCTTATTTACTTGCAGCAAATCCCGTTAACTATGGAAAACCCTGCCAACTAAGTACTGCAGAAGCATTGGCTGCGGGACTCTATATTGTCGGTTATAAAAAAGATGCTAGGTATTTAATGGATGGTTTTAAGTGGGGTGAAAACTTTTTTGCTCTGAACTTCGAGTTACTCGAAGCTTATGCTGCTGCAAAAAGTAGTCTAGAGGTAGTTCAAATACAAAATGATTATTTGGATACAATATACAAAAAAGAATAAACAGTAATTAAATTAATTAGGGTAATAAATTGAATATCTATTAAGGAAAAAAACATCTCATAATTAAAGGAGTTTGTTGAATTTGTTGATAGGAATTGTTGGTAAACCATCGAGTGGAAAAAGTACTTTTTTGAATGCTGCATGTTTAACTTCTTCGAAAGTAGGAGATTATCCCTTCACCACAATTGAACCAGTGCCAGGTACAGGTTATGTGAGAATTCCTTGTGCTTGTAAAGAATTAGGTGTAGAAGATAATCCTCAAAATTCAATATGTATCGAAGGAACAAGATTAGTACCAATTCAATTGCTCGATGTTGCGGGTCTAGTTCCGGATGCATGGGAAGGTCGTGGCCTTGGCAATAAGCTCTTAGATGATTTGAGACGTGCAGACGTATTAATACATGTCGTAGATTTTTCAGGTTCATTAGATGCAGATGGAAATAATATCGAACGAGGAACCTACGATCCAGAGAAGGATATTGTATTTTTAGAACGAGAAGTAGTGAAGTGGTTAGAGCAATTACTTCATAAAGATTGGATTCGTATTAGTCGAACTTCTGAAACTGAGAAAATTCCCATAGATAGATTACTTGCAGAAAAGCTTGCAGGATTACAAATCAAACAATCACACATAAAGAAAGCTCTCACAAAATCTGGTTTAAACATAGCAATTCCAACTAAATGGTCTAAAGAGGAAATCCTCCAATTCTTAACTATACTTAGATCAATTGCTAAACCAATGATTTTTGCAGCAAATAAGATTGATATTGAAGGATCGGAGGGTAATTTCAATCGTCTAAAAGATCAATATGAAAAGGATTTAATCCCCTGTTCAGCATTAGCTGAATACTTTTTGAGAAAATTTGCTGAAAAAGAAATTATCTCTTATACTCCTGGAGACCCCGATTTTACAGTAACAAAACCCGATAAATTATCAGAGAAGGATAGCGCAACACTGGAAAAACTGCGTGTTGATATTCTTCAGAAACATGGTTCAACAGGAGTTCAAGCACTCATTAATCGAGCTGTTTTTGAAATAATGGATGTTATTGCAATTTATCCCGTTGAAGATCAACAAAAATACACCGATCATGGCGGTAATGTTTTACCTGATGTTTATTTAGTTCCTAGAGGAACAACTGCAAAAGAATTTGCTGGATTGATTCATCAAGATTTGGCTAAATCTTTCATTAATGCAATACTTGTGAAAACACAGAGAAGAATCGGTGATAATTATGAACTTGAAGACGGAGACATTATTAAAATAAACGCAGCTGAAGGGTTAAAGTAATCAAGTGAGGAAGACGCCATGAGTAAAAAAATCGATGACTATCCTATTCTAAAGAAAGAAGTTGAAAAAAAGGAAAAAATGGTTCATCTACAATATGTTGACGAAGTGTTGGTAAAGCAAATAGAAGAAGATATAGAAAAAGAATCAGAGCTCTCTGAGAAAATTGTTTCCATGCCTGATCCCTTTAAATTCGCTGGCTATGATCCAAATGTTGTAGATTTTATTAGACGCTGTGATACATTAGACCAAGCTATGGAAATTATTGATTATCTAGAGAATATTGGGGACATAAGTACATCAGAAGGAGAAAAAATAAGAAAACAAATAGAGACAGAAGGTTTGAGGAGCTTTGGCCCCAAAAAAGAGAAAGGATTCTACTTTACTCAAGATTAATGAAATTTCTAAAAACAATTATTCATTTTAATTTAATGAATTCCCAGGGATATTTCTCATCAACAACACGATTTTCAACAATACCTTCGATACTCATACCATGTTCTTTGAGTGCTCTCCTCCAACCTCCTAATCCTCCTCCCAATTTTGCAACTAATTTCAAAGGTTCAGATATTTCCTTGCCGCTAATCGATAGAATTGTTTGAATTCTTGACATTTTTGGATTTGTTATTTCACAATCTACTTTTGCGATATTTTTTATTTTGCTTTTCAATAGTTTACTTTTCGCTTGTAATTCTTTCAAAGAAAATAGTGATTTACCTTGATATCCTGTCCAAGGTTTTGGAACAAAAAATCCACATGAGAATCTTAATTTTCTTATTTTTTTTCCTGCGTTGGACATTTGTTCTGCTAATGTGGCTATCGCTTCTACATCATCTGCAGTTTCATCCGGCAATCCAAGTATGAAGTATGCCTTAACTCGAGAGAGTCCACCTTCAGAAGCTGTCTTAACAGATTGGATAATCTCATCATCATTTACTCCTTTACATATTTGTTTTCGGAGTTTTTCAGTTCCAGCTTCCGGAGCAGTCGTAATTGTTCTTTGCTTAGCTTTTACTAATAATTTGACTAGCTTTTCTGTTATTTTATCTGCTCTAATAGATGGAAGAGAAAATGTGAGATTATCATTCAAGATATTTTCACACAAGTTTTCTAAATCTTTGTAATCTGAGATCCCTGAGCCGATGGGCGTAATTTTATTAACATTACACTCTTTAGTTCCCGCACGATATAATTCTGTAAGTTTCTCTAGTGAACGATCCCTCTTCGGTCGATTAATTCTACCAGTCAAGCAAAAAGAGCACCCACGATTGCATCCTCTCACAACTTCTAACATAAAGGATTTTCCAAATACACCGTACCAAGGATCCTCTTCCTCAACTTGTGGAATAATTTGTTTTATTGGATAGAAGTAATCGTCAATATTCCCTTTTGGTGCATATACTACAGTTTTATCCTCTTCTATTTCCGGAACCCACATCCATTCAAATTCATTCAAAACTTCCATACGATTCCTTCGGTTATTATTCCCAAGCAATCCTTCAGTCATGAATTCTTCATTTACTGGTTCTAAATCACCAATCATGAATGCATCAATAAAAGGTGACATTGGAACGGGATTCGATTGTACACACGGTCCACCAGCAATAACAAGAGGATGGTTATCATTTCTCTCGCTTGATTCAAGTGGAATATTTGATCTCTCTAATATTTCGAGTACATTCGTAAAATCATCTTCATATTGTAATGTAAAAGCAATAACATCCATTTCTCTTAAAGGTCGATCAGACTCAAGTGTATATGGTTCCACTGTTTTTTTGAGTGGAAGAAATGTTCGCTCACATGCTACTCCCTCATATGAATTCCATAGTCGATAAATTAACTGCAAACCAAGTGAAGCCATACCTGCTCGATAATTATTGGGATAACAAAAAGCGATTTTTAAATTCATTTGTGAAAGGTCTTTTTTAACAGCATTGATTTCCTCTATATGAGCTTCAACCAGTTTACTCACTGTTTTCCCTAACCTTTCTTCTTCTTTTTAGGTTCAACAATCCATTTTTGTGAGCTTGTTTCTTGGGTTATGTGTACGAAAAGATTCGATCCTATATTTCTATTAACAATTACTCCAGTTCCAATAGCTGAATTATTACCAACTATTACCCCTGGCATAAAAAAGACATCAATAGCAGTTTTCACATTATCACCCATAATAACTCCTATTTTTCTTCTCCTAGTTGATGTTACTTTCCCATCTACTTCGGCTTTGACTGTTTTATCATCTAATCTTAGATTACCAGTTATTGTTCCTGCTCCAAAATTACAGTCTATTCCTATGATGGAATCCCCGACATATGATAGATGAGCAATATGTGTTCCATCAAAAACAATAGTATTTTTTAACTCACAACCATTCCCGATTCTTACTTTGTTACCTAAAGAGACTCCTTTTCTAATGTAGCAATTTGGGCCTATGTTACAATTTTTTCCAATTGCTAATGGTCCTTCTAAATAACTTCCAGCACGGATTCTTGTTCCTTCTCCAATGGAAACTTTCCCGATGATTGTAGCTCCTTTCTCAATGGTTCCTTCTTTACTCTCTTCAATATTGTTAATTAGAACTTGATTTGCATCTAAAAGATTCCATAAGTAGTTTATCTGCCAAAACTCCATTTTTTCCTCTTCAAAAACCAAAGTTTGTGTTAAACTTCTGGTTTGATTCCTGACTTTGGTAAGGATATCATTTACACATTTCGCGTTTAGAGTGCTCGAATCCAAGAACTTCTTATCAAAATAACCTAATCCAAGACATTCTTTCTTTTCATCATCATTTTCTACTAAAGCTATTTTTCCTGTTCCCTCAGCTTTTCCCATAAACTCATCCAAGAATGCTGAACTAAAAATAACGTTTCCATCTAACCAGATAGAATTCTTTGTTAGTAATCCCTCATGTAAAGTGTCCTGTAATTCTTTGGTTATGCCTTTAACAGGATCAAAATCGATGATTGTGAAAGGACCTATCTCATTAATAGGAGCACTAACCTCTTGATAATCTCTAAGGGCATCATACAATAATTTTCGATCATCTTTATCAGCTAGTAATATTACCTTTTCAACCCCATGGTTTTTGCCAATTTCATAGAACCATTCAGCTATGGTTTTACCTGCTACTTGAAACAGTGCTGCAGGTCGATTCTCAACCAAAGGAAATAATTGCTTATTCTTTATTTGAGAAATGAAAACTATCATTGAATGTTTATTTTTAGTTTCAGCCAATATAATCAAGCCAACCTTTATTTCTGAGCTTTTTTAATCTCTTGTTCTACAATCTTGGAATAATTTTCTAATCTTTCTTCTGATTCTTTCTTAGTCATCGCTTGTGAAGTTACTCGGAAGTAGGGTTCTGTACCGCTTGGACGAATTAGCACCCAGCTATCATCCTCAAAATTAAGTCGTAATCCATCCATTTTAAGGATGTCCTTAAAATCATCTTTTGCAGTTAATTTCTTATCTAATGCTTTTAGAACCACTTGTTTCAGTTCATTTTCACAACTTATTTTTACTCTATTAACTGGAAAATCCTCTACTGAATCAACCAACTTGTAAAGTGGTCCACTATCCACGACCCATTCAAGAATTTTCAAGCCAGTGAGAGGTCCATCAGGGCATAAATGATATTTAGGGTGTATCCATGCACCACAAGGTTCCCCGCCAAAGATTGCTTTTTCTTCAGCAACCATGTTTCCTATAGCAACGTCTCCTACTTTAGTACGTTTTACTTTCCCACCCGCTTCTACAACTAGTTTATCTATTAACATAGATGCATCAACATGAGTTATTACAAGTCCTTTGCCAGAATTTTGTTCAACAACATACTTGGCATAAAGTGCAATTAATACATCTTGTGGCACATATCTACCTTTTTCATCCACAGCAACGCATCTATCTGCATCTCCATCATATGCTAAACCTATTGTTTTATTTTCACTTTTCTCTGCTTGTTTTTTCACTGAATCAATGAGTTGCGTAAGATTTTTTGCTTCAGGTTCTGAAGGTCTTACTGAGAATGTGGGATCAAACATTCCATTTATTGAAATCAAATTAATCCCAAGTTCTTGATAGGTATTGTAAATGGTTTCACAAGCAGCTCCTCCACCAGGATCAGCTATAACTGATTTGAAAACACTAAAATCTACATCTACTACAGCATCTAATAACATTTCATTATATAATTCTGAACCTAAAATTTCAACATCTGCACCAAATTTCTCCCAAGGTTGGATTGGTAAATCATTATTAGCAATTGCTTCCTCTATTTTTGCCTCATCAATAGGTGATAATCCCATGCTTGTTTTATCAAAGACCTTTATTCCATTATATTCTGCGGGATTGTGTGAAGCTGTTAACATAACTCCTGCACATGCATTTGTTTTATGTGTATGATAAGCTAGAGCAGGAGTTGGCATAATTCCCTTTCGCTCAATGCTGCTGCCACCAGAAATAAGACCTGAACAAATTGCATGTTCTAACATTGGTCCGCTTGATCGAGGATCTCGAGCAACAATAACATTAGATTCTGCATTCTGACAAATAGCATTGCTTATTGCTAATCCTACTTTAACCACGAAATTTGGCGGGAGTTCAGAGACTTTGCGACGAATACCTGATGTGCTGAAAAGCTTCATTTAAATTCAATCCATTAATCTAGCGTTAATAGTTCTACTGTAGAAATCACAATAAACAAGCAATTCAAAAATTTATCTTTAGAAATAGCATTTAGAAGAAAAGAAAACAAAAAAAGAGGGGTTATCCTCGCATTTTCATGCGAGGCATATTTAACCATCTTGAATAGTGAACAAAGTTAATTAAGTTGACCGAAATTTTAACCTGTTTCTACGAAATATTTTGATGAACGCATATCAAGTAGGTAAGGTGCCTTTTTGACTAGGCCCTCTTTCGTTAAACGTTTTAAGGCATATCTAACAGTTCTAGGTGCGAGATCGCACTTTTGAATTAAATCCTTTGAAGTTAAAGGTCCTTGCTCAGATAAGAGTGTGTAAATCGCTCTTGCTGATGGGGGTAATTGTTCTGCGACAGTCAGCATATTAATAGTCATCTCCAAGAAGAAAGAGCATTCATTTCAATATAAAAGAACTCTGAAGAATTCTTACCTTACATCTAGTAAAGTTCTTCCGTGTTCTAGCAAATCTATCCGCATAATTTTCTTCGAATCTTTGCCTCTATTCCGTTTTTTCACGGAATTTCATAACTCTTTCTTATTTTTCCACGATTTATGCTGTAAAACAGCCGAAATCGTTTCTATGGTTTTTATATTCGATCAAATAGTAGCTATTTTATCGAATGATAATCGCTCTTGTTTTATTGTTGGAGTGTTTTGTATTTAAATGCCAATAATATCTAGAATGGTATTTATTTGGAGAAGGATAAAATTCAAAGAAATGTTAAGATATATATGGCAGTAGCGATATATTATTACTGTAATTAATTGTTGGAATTATTACAAATACAAAAAGGTAGTCAAAATTGGTAGAGGAAGAAAATCTTCGAGATAGTATGGCTTTTAAAGAATATTCAACAGGCGAGAGATCTAAGATCAAACATCCTTGGATTACAATCGTTATTTCGGGTATTCTCGTGTCAGTAGCTATGGTTTTAACAAATTTGTTAGCTGTAGCATTGCATGCAAATCCGTTTTCTTTTAATCTTATCCTGGGTTTATATGGAATTCCAGCTGGTTTTGCTTGTGCTTGGAAAAATAAAACTCTTAGTGCTATCACATCTTTAAGGTATTCTTCTTATAGTGCATTGATTGCAACAGCTACATATTTCCTTATAAGTTTGATAATGTTATTGATTTCTCCAACGAATGCTGTAGGGGCAATTCTAAGTATAGGTTCGTTAGTAATTGCTTGTTTAATATTAGCTGTATTCTTTATTTGTGTAACTTTTGCAGCCGGTGCAATGGTTGGAACGATCGCTCTAGGCGTTAGAGATAGCAAAGGCTGAATCATTTTTCAAATCACTTTTCGCTCAATTATGAGCGATAAAATTAAGTATTATGTAATTTATTTGATTTTAGAATTATTAATTTCTTAGTTTATAATTTGGAAGTGAAATAATGACTCCAAAGAAGAAAAAGAGCTCTCAAACTCGCAAAAGAAGATATGGTACTTGGTTTTTGGTTGGACAAGTCCTCATTATCGTTGGTGCTGCTTTAATTATTGCTGCAGCAATAATAGACATAATTAATGGACTAGGATCACCGAATGATTATTGGGAATCTTACACTTTCGGTCAATTAAATCCTATAGTGGGTGTTGTTATAGCTTTTGTAGCTGCAGTAGCGATTCTCTGGCTTGCTATTGATAAACGAGCGTACTACGGATTAAATCTCTATCTTTATGCTGTAATTATCATTATCCTTGCTTGTCTTGCAGGAAATGTCGGAGCATTAGTTTGTATGATTGGTGCACTAGTAATAATTTTCTATCGGATATCTCGAGATTGAATTCTGAGAAAGGATGAGTTTTATGCCCTCTAAGAGATCCAAAAGGAAAGCAAAGCTAAGTACAGGTACAAAAGAAAATATTGATACAATTATTACTGAATTATCAATTATTATAGGCCGAAAAGGCTGGCCTAAAGATGAACCAGGAAAAGTACTTGGTGATGCTTTCAAAAATGTAGATACTCACATAGCTGCCGTTTCTTTAGCGGTACCTGAAGTTGACCCATTGTGGTATGAATCAGGAGCAAGAGAGGCTTTCCTAAAAATAAGACGAAATAGAAAAAGAGCAATCGGATTTTTGATTACTATTGCAGTTATTATTGCCCTTGTTGTCCTAGCAAGTGCTATCGTAGCTGTCCTTTTGATATCTGATTGGTATAAGTGGATTATACTTCTCGGAGCTGCTTTAGTTTTATTTCTGGGTTCTTCGAGTATTCCGAAATATATTATGGGTCCATATATGGTGAAAAAGGATTTACAAATTCCTGAAAAATTCAATTCGGAATGTGTTCTGATAAATAAATTTGTAAAAGATCTTATTCAACTCAGGAGAAAATCTTGAATTTCTCCTAACAGTCTTTTTTTTTCCCTCTAATTTCTTGCTCATATAGAAAGTCTTTTTCGATTGAATGACAAAGTTATCATAGAACAAAAAACCATTATGAAATGAACTGCTAAGTGAGGTGTAAATTTAGATGGTTTCTGTAGGTGTTATTAAAGTCAAATGCGATGCTTGTAGAGAAATCATCAAAGGAAAGTATATTCATTTCTCAGACGGTTCAATTTTTTGTAATGAATGTTTTCATTATCTCCCGAAATGTATTAGCTGTAAAAAACCTATCATTGGTGGCGAAGATAGCTCAATAGATGGTTTTTGCTCTATTTGTCACAATAGAGCACCAAAGTGTGATATTTGTGAAAAAGCAATCATTGGTAGTTATACAAGATTTACTGATAAATCAATTTCATGCGATGACTGCATGAAGAAATATCTAAAATGTGAACGATGCGGAAAACCAGTAGTAAGGTATACAAAAATTCGAGGAAACATTCTCTGTAGATTCTGTTTAACACACGCAACTCGTTGCCATGTTTGTAGCAATCCAATAATTGGCACATATTGGATTTTTGATAAGGATATCGTTTGCGATTATTGCTATAAAATTTATGAACGTTGTAATATGTGTGGCATACCTAGTCAATTCTTATTTACTGTACATGATAAGAAACTATGTTATATTTGTCAAGAAAAAGCTAAACGTTGTTCTGCTTGTGGTTTACCAATTGTAGGTCGATATTATTCTTACAAAACTAAGGAAGGGATATTTTGCGAACACTGTGAGCATTTAGCTCCACATTGTGATTCATGTGGACGTCCATTAGGGATTCAATATGTAGACATTTCAGATGGAAGGAAAATCTGTCTTGAATGTCAAAGAAGTGCTATAATCACAGAAGAACAACTAAATGATCTGATTAATACAGCTAATAGTGGATTAGCAAGTTTTGGATTGAAAATAAACCATAATATTAACTACAGACTAATTTCAAGAAATCTACTAAACAAGCGAATAAAAGAAGCAGGCGTGGACATAGCTGCTGGTAAGAATCTTGGGTTATTCCAAAGAAAGGAAAACAAAATGAATATCTATATACAATCGCATTTACCTATACAACTAGCGTTAGGAACTATTTGTCACGAAATAGCTCATGCATGGTTGTCAGAGAATGTCAGAATTGAAACACAACCACTTCATATTCGAGAAGGCTTTTGTGAATGGGTTTCTTATAAGATACTAAAGAAATATGGTTATCATGGTCAAGCGGAATTAATACTTTCAAGAGATGACATTTATGGTCTTGGATTTCAGAAATTCTTGGAATTTGAAAAGAAAAATAGTATTCATGCACTTTTAGAATGGGCAAAAATAGTTCGTTGATTTTGAGAGAATATGCATTAATTTACTCAAAAAAACCACTTTCAATTAATTCCCCAAATGGATCTTTATTTACTACTACATAAAGAAATACTTCATATCCTAATTCTTCAAGAAAGATTCTCTCTCGGTTATAAAATTCCGGTACTCCTTCCAGCTTGTCAATTTTTTCTACCGTTTTTTGCGGGACCTCAAAAATCTCAATATGGATTTTATTCACTTTCTCAGATGGAAAGAGAAGAGGGAAACCACCGTCAGAATACATTTGATAAGGAAGTTGAACTAATCCTCGAAAAATTGGTTTCCTAGGGTTTAGGTAGTAAAAATAATTTGGAAAATTTTCTTTTAGAGTTCCATACACTGCAAGCAGAAAGATTTCCTCATTATTCCCCTGATTATTCATTGGAATTTCCCCAATAGGATTAATTGTTATTTCTAGCTTTTTCGTTTTTCTTTATGCACCAATTTTGCCTTCGAAAAACTGTTGCACTTTCATTTGAGATGATTTTTTATTCGTTTGATCTCTCACATATGATCGAATCATACCAATAAAACCGATTGTAATTGCTACCATAAAGAGATAAAATGGAACTGTCCATTTTGACATAACTAATAGCCAAATATTAAACCCGAAGAACATCACTCCAGCAGTTAGCATACCAATTGGTAAGTACTTCTTATCCGATGTGAAATGTGTTAATGAACCGAGTAATGCTATCAATATCATTGGTGTGAAATACGCAGTATAGAATTTGTATACCCCTCGAGGCATGAAAATATGAGTGAAAATTGTATAAGCAGCAATCCACTCGAAAAATTCAATACCATCAAGTTTAGATTTATATGACCTCCAAAACATGAAAACTGCAATAATACTAGCACTAAGGATCATCCAAAGCATTGAGTAATTACCAAACGATGCCAGAACTAACAAAGGACCACCCAACCCTAGCTGTTCCAGAGATTTTGCGAAGGAGACACAATCATTTGAAGCTGGATTAACTGGTTCGAATCTTAACTCTATTGGTCTTCCAGGGAACAGCATATGTCTTCCATATTGATAGGGAGAAATGAATAACCATGGAACAGATAATAAAAGAACTACCCCAACAAACAAAGCAGCATTCATTATGCTTTCAACTATCGCTTCCCTTACAGATTTATTTCTAACCTTCTCACCGAGCATTACCATGAACAATGGATAGGAAAAGAATAAGGCATTCTGTTTAGTCATTGTAGCAATTGCTAACCAGAAAAATGCTTGCCACCATTTCTTCTTAATGGCAAAGTAAAAAGCGATGATCGTCAGAAGTGTTACCGGACCAGGATTTAACCAATACACTCCATCATAAATGATATTTATTGGCGCTAATGCCATGAGCAATCCACCGAAAATAGCAATGCCACGTTTATGTTTGCTTTTAATGATGTTTTTGAGTATTAGATATACTACGCCTGCACACGCAGCATCAGTGAAGATCATGGGAAAAGCCATCCATAGATTGCTCATACCAGGTCTCCATGTTAGAACAAGGAAATACAGAAAAACAGGCGGATACGAATAGTAATCTAAAACATTAGTTGGTTCTATCCAACGATATGGATACCAATTATCAGTATACCAAGCTGTAATCCATGAGTGATAATAAAACCCAAAATCTGCAAACCCTCTGAAATCTATATTGTTTATTCCAAACGGTAAACCATAATTCCAAACATTAAAACCGGACCCGTAACCCCAAGTATCTCGAAATTCATATGATAATAAAATTCTAATGAATAAAGCCATGGAGATTAATAAAACAATAATAGAAATATCTAGACCAATTTCAGACCAATTCTCTTGTTTAATTCGATTATTTAAACCATCAGAAATCTTTTGATTGAAATTCCTAAAATAATGTGCTAAACGTGAGGTGGGTTCTTCTGTGATAGTTTCGTCGCTTCCTGTTTTACTAGCTGGCATTATTTGTTATCCTCTGAATGTATATCTTTCTTACAACTACTTTAACTATTAACTTTTTTACCGAAAACGAAAATACTATTCAGAATGATTTATTAGTTGTGGAAAAATTTTTGAACAAAAGTTTAAAGTAGGATTAAGAGTTCTCCAAATAATAAGGGAGTACCTTCGGAGTATTGGACCAATGGTAAAAGAACCTAGTAAAGATGATATGATTTTCGATGGAATGCTTTTTGCAATAAATACTGAATCTGGCCCAGTTCTCCGCCTGAATATCAGCTCCTTATCAGAACGAGAAGCAATCTCTACGGCTATTCATGGAATAACTGCTATAGGATTAGGAGAAGATCGAAACAGAGGTTTATTTGGCCCAATCCCAGTCCCATACAATACACAATTTCGGGCATTGATATACGTTTTTTATGTAGAAACACAAACTAGCACAGATCCAATTGCTCAAGAAAAAGGACAATTTTGTGGCTTATTCTTTATTTTCAAAAAAGATATGATTAGATATATTGCCAATGTCTATTCAATGATTGAATCTTTGCTAAATGTTTACCAAGAGAATTATCTAGTAAAAGAGGATCAATTGCAAAATGACACAATACAGTATATCTATGATGATTTAATTGCAAATCTAAAATTAAAACCAAAAATTCGAGTTTTTAGAGTAAATGATGGAATTACAGTCGAATTCGAAGATGGAACAGTAAAATTAGGTAATGAATTAACTTTCCTAATAAGCGAAAAAGAAAAAATCGTATATTCCTACATCCCAAAAAACTTAGAGAAAAACAAGAAAGAACAAGTAATGAAAATTCTCGAACATATAATTAAAACCGAATACCAAAACTCATACAAATTAAAGAAAGTTTCATCCAAAAAATCTTTTCAAGGTATTCTGAAGAAAAATGAGATAATTCTAATAAACTAGAAAGAATTTTCAGAATTACTAATTAGCTGTTTTTAAAGTAAACATGTTGAGAATGAAACCAAAGGATCCTTTGGTTAAAAGAAATGAAATGTGAAAAATATTTCCTTGATACTCAGAATATATTCTGTCAAAACCTAACATTAAATGCTCTTCATCTAAGTAACCAAAGTGAAATTACCAATTCCTATCAATTTAGAAAACATGAAGCTGAAGATCTCACAAAAAGAACCCTCATAATTGTTCCTGGTTATTCTGTTTCAAATCCTCCAAGAATCGGAGATCATCGACATTATATACAAGCATTACAATATCATCCAACTAGAAATCCCAAAGGATATAAGAAAATATGCGTTTTTGATTTGTATTCCAAAAAAGATGGTCGTTGTAATTTTCAACATGATATTACAACATTAGCAGTAGAACTCATGAAAAGTATTGAAACATCTCGAGATAATTGGTCGTTTTGCGAAAATGGTGAGATAGATTTTATCGGAGCTTCGATGGGGGGATTAATCGTTCGCAAATTCATACAAGATTTTATGGTAGGTGAAAATCAAATCTCAACAATATCTTGGGGAACACTACGAATAAAAAACATAGTTCTAATAGCAACTCCAAACTATGGTTGTAAAATTGTTGATTTATTGCAAAATCCAGTAATTCAATTGTTCTTGCGTATTTTTTATGGTAAAAATAATTTTTCGCAAAGTCAACAAGTTCAACAAATTAGTGTTGGGCGTATCAATGTTTGGGAACCACTCTTTCGTAAATTAATTACAAAACATACCCCTATCAATGTCTTTCTTAAAAGATTAAATTCGGTAATACAAACACCCGGTAATATCAGATGGGTTACAATACGTGGAACAAAAAGAAAATGGTTTACACGTTTACTTTATAATAAGAATGTTATGACTGATGGAGTTGTTGCTGCAGCAAGTGTCCCACTCAAAGGAGCAGAAAATATCTCGGATAAGGATTTCGGGATTGGTTTGTCTTGGAATCATAGGGATCTGTACAAAAACGAGGATTTCTGTAATTTTCTAGTAGATCTTCTTTTATTTAATATGCAAATAACTGATTATCTCGAGAATAACCACTTAAATTTCACTCATAAAATTTCCAAAAATAAAAGATTCAGGATGAACACCCTAAAGGGAATATTGAAACTTCCAATCCATTCATACGAGAAATCTTCTTAAAAAAATCCTCATCAACATTGAGGACTTTAAAAACTAAATTCTATATATATCAGTAGTTAAGAATTGAATTGCTTGGAATTAAAAGGTCAATAATCTGCTGATCTCATGATTACTTGGAAAGGACTTGTAAAAAATCTTGGCAACTGAATCAGAAAAAGAAGTACTAAAAAAAGTATCTCCATTTTCACTCGAGAGTATGCATATAGATTTCTGTGATTCATGTCTCTATTCATGGTGCCTTCTAAAAAAGAAAGTAATTTATTGCTCGCTACGATATAAAGGGGAAATTGGATTTGTTTGCACAACAAATTCATGTAAAATCAAATAGAAATACTTGAATTTTCCGCCCAAAAAACTGATCATCCTACTTCTAAGGTAATACTGTCATATTCTCGGCATATTAGCAACTTAATAAGTCTAGATTAGAGGATTTGTTTACTTGGATGATCATTTAAAGGACCGAGGTAGAATTGGCAATTATAGAGACGCCCAAAAAACAACTAGTTAGAGATAAACCGTTTAAAAGCAAACGATCTTCTATTTTTTGTACTGATTGTGTTATCGACTGGTGCAAAATAAGAAACAAGGTTAGTTATTGCTCCCAGAAATACAAAGGTACAGGATGTTACAGCTGCTCTGACACAAAGTGCTCAGTTAAGAAAATTGCTGGATCCTAAATCATCTCTTTTTTTTCTTATACTCCCTTTTCACATTGCGTTTAGTAATTTATTGAACATATCATTATCTATTGATTCTAGTTCATCTTTTATTGTATATTGCTTTTCAATTAATTTCCTAAATTGTAGAAGTTTTTCTTTTGAACAATCCCCTTCCTTAATCATGGCATAAGAATCATTTACTAAAAGCTCTAGACCATTTAAATCTGTGAATCTAATTCGTACTATATCACTAGCCTCTACATCAATCCCTACAATTTCGAAACCTGCATTTGTTAATTTCTCTGTAAGTGTTATTATTTTTTCTTTCATTTTATCACCTCGTAATTATTGGATCAAAGTGTTAATCTTTAAAGTTCAATTTTCAGTAATTTGTTTTCAAATGATAAAATCGATTAACCAAAAATGAATGGTCAATTTAACGTAAATTATTGTTCTTTAAAAACCTCTACTATCTGTTAACTATGTTTGACTTTTAATCTTTTATGGAAAAATTCTCCGCATGTAATTATAATCATTTTTTAGTGAATTCTATCCCTTATTAAGCATTTAGATTAAGAATTTAATTGGCTAATTCTCAAAAATCAATGTTTTAATTACTACTGGAACTACTTGTTTACTTGCCATAGGTTCGCCTATATCTATAAAATCCCCTTCTCTTAATCCGAGTTCGTCGATAGATATGATATTTGTTTTCAATTCTGTTTCTCTTTTCATAACATTACCCACACTATTTCCAATATCATCATTGAAAACTAGAATCAAGGGCATCTCCTTCTTAACAATAGTAGGTACTGCTATAACAATGCCTTTTGCAAAAGATTTTAGTCGCTCATAAGATAGACCAATTGTTTTATGAAAAGACAATGCAACTGGCCCTTCCCCTTCCTTCATATCGATTCTTTTGTAAGCCATATCAATTGCATATTTGATTTCTTCTTCAGATGGGTTTTCTTGAGGGAGATAAGGCACTATAACAGGGATATTTCTTATTGGAAATTCATTATCATCAGTTACTAAGGTTGTTGCACCACTAACCTGTAAAGAATATTGACCTGCTCCGATAACTGTTGCACGAATTAATTCTAGAGGTTCATGCAATTTGAGCTTACTTTTCTGGCTTTGCTTCTTAATTTCTTTAGCAACTTCCTTACCTATATCATCATAATATTCATTGGTTTTACCATAAATGTATTCAGCGACTCCACCAGAAAAGGAAAAGAGATCTACTTTTCCATCAAAAGTCAATAAAGGAGTCAACATAATTTTCATAGTTACTTGAGAAATATTGTCTTGTTTAGTTATGACTTCAATTAGAGCTTTTACTAATCCCTTTGCTATTTGTTCTTTATTTTCTTTGGAAACCGGTTTTCCAATTTCTACTATTATACCAAGATCATCTGCAACAATCTGTGCTGCGGGTTCTATTTTCTCAACAATGTTCTCGGAACCACTTGTAACCAATAACCTTCCACCAACATTTATACAAGCGGTATCTATGATATCTCCATCAGGAGAAATAACTGCAATATTTGAAGTTCCACCACCAGTATCAATATTCATGATGGTTTTTTTCAATTTCTTAGCTTGAGTTACTGCACCACTACCCATAGCTGCAATGACTGATTCAAAATTTGGTCCTGCTGTTGCTGCAACAAATTTACCTGCCTCAGCAGCTAGTAAACTTACAATTTTTTCAGCATTCTTCTTTTTTGCAGTTTCCCCTGTTACAATAACTGCTCCAGTATCTATATCTGTTTTAGTAATTCCAGCATTAGTGAATTCCTTTTGGAAAATCTTAGATAATTCGTCAAAATCAATGGTTTCCTTATCAACAAGAGGGGTCAAATAAATGTTCCCGCGATAAAGGATTTTACGATTAACAATCTCAAATTTCTTTGAGGATCGACTCATTTGCTTGACAAGGTGTAATTTTGAAAAAACCATGTGAGATGTTGAAGTACCAACATCTATCCCTACAGAAGTAATAAATAGCTCTTGAACAGTCATAATCCGTTTAATTATTAATTCAATTTTTATCCTTTTCTAATAATATTGAATTTAAAAAAACTGATTGTCAGATGTTGGAGTTCATATTTCAAGAATAGGGGATATTATTTTTCTAACCCCATTTCTTTTATCATTTCTTTCTCGTTTTTGTACCCTTGATTTTTAGCGATTCTTTCGAGAGTACTTTTAATCTTTTCTTGAACTTCAAGATCAGATTCTGTTTCTAATGTCTTGAGAAGAACCTGTACACATTTCTTTGTTTTTGGAACGAGTTGTCCAACTGATAATGCAGCTGTTTTTCTCACACGAACACTTTTATCATCTTTTAAAACATCAAGTAAAATATTGGCTGCTTTTTTGTACTGCATGAATCCAAGAGATAAACATGACCAATAACGTACAGTTTCATCTTCATCTACTAATAATTCAAGGAAAACTTCTGCTGCTCTTTTATCTCCTATTTCCCCTAAAGCATAAGCTATTGCTCTGCGGCTTTCTACATTCTGACTCTTTTGCAGGAAATTAATCAGTGGTTCAACTGCAGTTGGATCCTTTAATCTTCCCAATGCTGTTGCGGTTTTCACTGAAACACCAATTCCATTGTCATTTTCTAGAGTAAAAATTAAATTTGGGACTACACGTTTATCCCCAATTAAACCTAAAGCTTCTGCTGCTTGCCCTCTAACCCAAGCTTCTTGATCATCCCTAAGAATTATCAATAATGGATCTATTGCTTTCGAATCTCCTATCAACCCTAAAGATTGGGCTACATTTTCTCGAATCTCTCCATCCTTATTATTGAGCATCTTTAATAAAACATCTAGAGCCTGTGTTGCCTTCAGCATACCAAGGGAGCTAGCTACTTCAATAACAATCGATGGATCTTTTGATGTTTTCAATGCCTCAATTAAGGAAGGTATTGCAATTGGGTCCCCAATATTACCTAGAGATTTTGCTGCATTTTTCCTTAATACTGTTAGATGATCTTTCAGCAAAATATCATGTAATAACTTAATACTTTGAGTTACTTTTCCTTTCCCAAGAACTTTAATAGCATCCTTTCGTATTTTCCAATCTGAATCGCTTTTAGCTATCTCTAATAAAAATCCTTGAACATCTTCTTTTTCTTTCTCTAATAAATCTAATAATTCATTTTCTTTCTTATTTAATATTAAAAATCTAATATCATCCTTAGTAGTCAATTTTTCATCCCCATGAATTAGTAAGGAAATTATAATGTCTGTTCGTACACTGTATCTCAAATGTTAATAATCGATTAATTTAACAAAATTTGTTAAATTCAACAACTTCACACAATTCTATGCTATTTTTGATTAACAATTAACTAATCCTTTTTCATCTTTTCTATTTCAAGGAGAAAAACAATGAAATGTTATAACAGAGCAATTCCTTAAAAACAGAAAATACGTGTAAAACGCTAGGTGTAATTTATGGAAGTTTTAGTTTGTGGAAATTACGAAGGGTCAAAATTAGCAGCAGATTCGAAAGGAATCGCTATTGTCGTCGATGTTCTAAGAGCAAGTACCACTATTCCTGTGGCAATGTCTAAAGGCATTGAGATATTTTACGTGGCAAAAGAAGTCGAAGATGTTCGTTTAACACAAACAGAATTAGACACACTAATCATTGGTGAAAGAGGGTGTGTAAAACTTCTCGGTTTTGATTTTGGTAATAGCCCTGTGGAAATGTCTAATCAGACAAAATTCAGAAAAAATATTTCCGCATTTACTTCCTCAACCGGTTCTAAAAGAGTTGTAGAAGCTATTGGCTCACAGATAACAATAATTGGTTCAATTATTAATGCAAAAGCTGTGGCGGAAAAAGTAATTGAAATTTCAAAACAATTATCTGAAGAATTGAAAGTTGTTATAATTCCAACGTTTACACACGGATCCCTTATTGAAAACGAAAACACCGAAGATCAAATAGGTTCTCTTTTAATTGCTCGAGAGTTTTTAAGAGCAGGTGTTGAGCTTTCATCAGAGCTTAAAGAAGAAATTACTTTTCTAGAGCAAAAAATGAGTGAACAATCCCTAACTAAAATTCTTGAAGAAACAGAACATGGCAAGAAACTCATAAATTTAAACTTTAAACATGATGTTGAATTCTGTAGTAGACTTAATGAGTATACTCATATTCCTATATCAAGAAATGATGTTTATACATTATCAAATGGAAATAATATTGTAAAATTAATTTTAGAAAAATAGCAAAAATAAAGAGAAAGAGATATTTTGCTATTTTAGCTTTGGATCCAATGCATCCCTTAGTGCATCACCCATAAGGTTGAAACCTAACATCGTTACGAAGATCATTAATGCAGGAAACGTAGGCATCCACCAATAGGTTAACAATACATCTCTATAAGCAGCAAGATCATCACCCCAAGAAACTGCAGTAGGATCACCAAACCCAAAGAATGCGAGTCCTGTAATACTCATAATTGTTCCTGCAATACCAAGGCTTGTAATAATGATTATTGGAGATAAAGCATTCGGTAAAATATGTTTAAAGACTATCCGAGTATCCTTTGCACCTAAAGCGCGTTCCGCCTCTACAAATTCACGAGCTTTAAGACTTAGGACAGTACTTCTTACAATTAGACTTATACCACCCCATTGTATTAAACCCAAAATTGTTAGAACAATGATGTAGTATGCTCCTTCAAATTTGAAAAATCCTATGTCCCTGAAAAGTGACACAGCAAAAATGAATAAAATGAAATCAGGTAACCCAATAATAACTTCATTTATTCTTTGAATAATATCATCGAATAATCCACCATAGAATCCTGATACTGCTCCAACAATTGTACCAATTACTGTAGTGAACATTTGACCCACTAAACCTAAAGTCATAGAAAGTGGAGTGCCAAAAACCATTCTGGAAAAGATATCATGACCTAAAGAATCTGTACCAAAAGGATACTGTAAATTGGGTGGAGTAATTTCATCACCTACAAGAATATGTTTTGGATGTGCAATTAATCGAAAGTATTTATTTGTTCCCGGAATCCAAATTTCAATAAAATAATTGTGGAAATCCCAAGGATCACCAGTAGGATTATTCAGACCAAATAAAGCATCATATTGTTGTATAATAAATGCTACAATGGCAATGATTATTAGTGCAACAACTATGCCTAATCCAAACATTCCAAGGGTATCCTTTCTCATTCTCTTATATGTGATAGACCAAAGATTGGAGCCTTCTACAAGCTTTAAGGTTTCGAGAATTTCTACTTCACGTTCAGAATGTTTCGTAATTGACTCTTGTTGTGATGCTGATGCCATATAAATTTGCCCGCCTAATCACCATTTTAACGTGCGGTTATATCCTTAACATTTTAACTCTTATCTAAAAGCATATCGCTTCGTATGAGTATATTAATTTTGAATTATCTAGGGAGATTTTTTATGCTAAAAACGGATTAAATAACTAGGTTAAGGAAATATGTCAGAATACTTCAAGTTCTTCTTTGTAAAAGCAGTAGGAAATGGTTCATTATTTGTCGGACCAAAATATTCTGTTCTAGAAGATTCGAAGGAAAAAGAAGAATTAATGTATCAAACACACAAAATTCTGACAGATGCAGCAATTGATGTATCCCGGATAATGGAAGATGAGGATTATGGAGAATTGAGATTTTATATCAACAATAAACTAGAAAGAGCTTTAGAAATACTCCATGAAATAGATGAGGAATTTTGAAAAGAAGAATTGGTGCCGACAACAGGATTTTAATAGATAGTACAAAAAATTTTTGATTATCATAAGATATTATCTGAAGTTCATTAGAGTTGACATTATATTAAAATCCTCTTTTAGTATTATTAATTTGATTGTCAATGGAAAATAGAATTAAGATCTTTACTAATATCTTAAAAAAACTACAAAAAGAGTATAAGATTCCTGGTTTAACATTTGCTATTATTCATAAGAACAAAATAATAAGTAAGGAAGGATTAGGTTATGCTGATATTGAAAATAAGATAAAAGCTGAAGCTAATACTCAATACAGAATTGCATCACTCACTAAACCAATGTCTGCGACAATTATCTTAAAACTAGTAGAATTAGGAAAATTGAAACTGGATGATCCTATTGCTGAATTATATCCAGATTATAAAGAAAAATTCCTTAAGTTTAAGGAATTGTTCATTAAGAAAGAAATCACAGGAGTTATTGAGAATTATGATTTTAATAGAGAGGATATAACCATAAGACATCATCTAACTCATACTTCAGAAGGAGTTCCAGGTGATAATTACAGATATAGTGGTTTCTTATATGGAGAATTAACAAAAGTTATCAATAACGTTTCAGAGGAAGATTTCGAGTCTTTAATTAAAAGAGAAATAATTGAAAAGTTGAAAATGGAAAGTACAATAACTTGTAAGAAAAATGAGGAATATGATAAGGAACCTGAAAGACTAGCTGTTCCATATTATACTGATGAAAAGGGAAATGTAATAAAAAGTGTTTATCCTCTTTTTGATTTAAATACTGCAGCAGGAATTATTTCAACTGTTGAGGATTTAGCCAAATTTGATAAAGCTCTAGACAAAAATCAAATTATATCAGAACAATCAAAAGAATTAGCATTCACTCCTATGATCTCTAATACAGGATGTACACTTCCTTATGGATTAGGTTGGTTCATTCAAAATCATGTTACATTAAATCAAAAAATACTCTGGCATTTTGGATTTGGTGATAATTCTATTTCATCATTATATGTTAAAATCCCAAGTGCAGAACTCACTATGATATTACTCGCAAATTCTGATGCTCTGTGTAATTTCGATGGATTCGCTGATGATGAAGATGTATCCCATTCGCCTTTTGCTAAAGCTTTTCTTGAAGCATTTATCTAAAAATGATTTCTTAGTTAATCAGATAGTGTTTTAGAAAAAACAAAAGAAGAATTGGCGCCGGCAACAGGATTTGAACCTGTGGCCACTCGGTTAACAGCCGAGAGCTCTACCGCTGAGCTATGCCGGCATTTTATGCGTTTTATTTGCCTTCAAACTTATTTTATATTCTTTTTGGTTGATATGTGAAAGGTAAAAATTTTCGATTTCAATGATTTTTACTTCTACCTCAATAACTTTGTTTTACCGTTAAAATAACAAATGCTTATTATTTTCCAAAATCACTGTCTTGTAATTCACACTGATGTGAATTATTCCTATCTATTACTATCTGTATGGAGCTATAGAAAAACAATGGTTAAATTAGATAAGATTGGGTTCTTCTCTGCATTACTTGGAGGGCTCTTTGGCGTAGTAGCTGGTATTTTGGGCTTTGTAGACATTACCATATTTACCCCTTGGTATCTTGGTGGTAACGGTTTACTTGGCTGGCTTATTGATCCAACTTTTACAAGTATTATTTGGCCAATAATATTCATTGCTTTATGTGGAATTGCTCTTATTATAGGTGCGACAAAATCATTCTTTGGTATTCTAGAATTTGATCTAATTATTTGGGGAATTATTCTAGTAATAATTGGCGCACTTGTTTGGGGTATAGCTGGTTGGTTAATTCTACTTGGTGGTATCCTAGTTATTGTAGCCAAATTCTTGGATTAATAATACATGAAATCAATTTTTTGATTTCTCTTTTTCCTTTTTTTTAATTTCATCTTTGCGGTACAAATCAAACAGAAAGTTTTTAGTAAAATCTAGTTAACTAAATCAGAAAACATAGCTATAGTTCTTCTAAGGAGAAAAATACATGCCTGGCAATGAACCTCATGACGAAGATAAACAAAGTATTTCATCCATTCCTGAAATAACAGATTTATCTTTTATTGAGCAAGACTATGAGGAGGATTTGTCAGATAGTGCATTAGAAGAAATTCCTGAAAGAGAAAAGCTCTATGGGCGCTCTATTTTATCTAATTTCAGTTTTGGAATGGTTGATCCATTTCTTACCACAATTGCAGTTGATATGGGAATTTCCGGTAGTCAAATGGGTTGGTTGAGAGCAATCACAAATCTTCTTGGGAATTTTGTACAACCAGTCTTTGGTTTCTTATCTGACACAATACAGAGACGTACGATTTTCGTTGCCCTTTCAAATATTCTATACTCTAGTGTATGGATATTATTACTATTTGTTAATCAAATATGGATGATTATCTTAATGGCTGGGATAATCTCATTAGTTGTGTCAATGGGGACTCCCGCTTGGACAGCATTGCTTGGGGAAGTAGTGCCTTCGAAAATAAGAGGGAAAATAATTGCTAAAGTAAATTGGTTATCCCAGTTTTCGTATATAGCTTCAACGATTCTTGGTGGAATTATCTTAAATTATGTTATTGGAAATTTGTCTATAGGCTCTCGCACAATTAAACTTAATATGCTTTTAACCATCTCAATAGGATTACTGGCAGGTTTAATATCCGCGATAATCATCATGACTTTCAAAGAAAAGAAAGCACGTGATAGAGGGCAAAGACTTAACGCTTTACTCGATGAGGAAAATCAAAAATTATTGTTAAGATCAGATAAACAATTTGATGAAGGTCCTTGTTTAATAGAAGAAGATATCATTGTTGATAAAGACCCTCAGAGTATAGTAGCTAGTAGTCAAGAGATAATTTGTGTTTCTTCAGAGGATCAAACCAAGAAATCTATAACTTTGGATTCAACAAAAGATAAACTTCTCACTCGAAAACCATTTTCTCAAAGAGTAACTGTGATGTTAAAGGATAAAGAATTCATTAAATTTACAGTGATCTTTGGCATTCAATCGTTTTTCATGTCTTATTGTTGGCCTCTTTTCCCAATAAGACAACGAAGTGAAATTGCAGCAAATTTCGTTGAAATAGCGGTATTCTCTGTTATTATGAGCGTGGCTTCACTTTTAACAATTCGTTATGCGGGAAGGATTTCAGATTTAATTGGTAGGAAACCTCAGATGTTCTTAAATCGGCTAATACTAATTACTATGCCACTAGGCTATATGTTTGCCAGTCAAGTCTGGCATATAATTCTCATTCATGCAATTATTTGTATTCCACTCGGATTAAATTCTGCTGTAATGCAAGCGTATCTCATTGATGTTACACCAGAAGATGATCGGAGCATGTATGTTGGCTTCTATAATATGTTTTATGGGCTCTTTCTTTTCTTAGGATCACTCGCTGGAGGTTATATGGCTGATTTCTTAAAGGGAATAATTACGATCTTCGGGTTTACACCTGCTTTCGATCCAATCAAAGCTATAACAATTGCTTTTTCAGTTGGATTTGTTGGTCGATTGTTAACAACGATACCCTTTCTGTGGCTCAAAGATGTAAAATCATTCCCCTATAAATTAAAGGATTTGCCAAGATTGGTTTTAACAAGCAAAAAGCTATTTGCGTTAATTGCATCGGTATCCATTTTCTTTGGCATCATTTTCATATATGTAGGTATTACGGGCTTCGCTTAGATATATTCGTTGCAGCATAACCAATATTTGCAGTGAAAATAAGCTATTTTAATACTAAATCTAAGTACTATATAGACATTAGATAAGGTTTCTAAATGTCACGCTATTAAGAAGAACTAGGCAAAAATCCACTAGAATATACGTAAATTTTTGTCAGAAGACTTTAAAACAATAGCACAAATTTATATTGTACCAATATTTAAAATTGGTAAATTAAGTTAGTCGGAGTTGTATAATTATTGTCTGCCAGGGTACCATTAAAAGAAATAGCTCTTAATTGCAAAGGCTGTAATAAAGATATCAATATACCCATCTATGTAGACGATCTTAAAACCCAGGTGGGTGGGTTATGGCAAGTATCATTCTTACATGACGACCATGTAATTACTTTACTTCTAGACAAAAATCTATCATTACGACAGCATCGTGCATCTACAATTGCACGAACAAGTAGAGAAGAAGCTTCTGCAAGGGCTTCTGTTGGCGCAACCGCACAGGCCGCCTCAACATCAGCAGCTGCAGCAGCAACTCCCAGTCCTAGAGCAGAGGCAAGAGCAAGCATTACTCTTATGCTTAAAACATTCGGAAATACTCTCGAGTATGTGATGAAACCCGTAATGGTAGGAACGACAATCATCGTTTCTGGCGATCTTGCTCTTATGGAAATCGCTATAGCTACTTTGAAGATGTTTGTCCATAAGAAAGAATTACGAGTATGTTGGTTTACTGAAACTTTTGTTGATCCAAGAGATTACGATATTATTGGAATTGCACCAGAACTACGCGATTACTACGAAACTGAAGTGAATTTAGCAATTGATCAAAAGAAAGTCATCAATGGTGAAGAGTGCGATTATTGTCGTAAGGTCTTGAAAGGTCTAGATAAGATGAATGAAGCTAAAGCCGCTAATGAGCTAAAAGATCGAATAAAAAACGTTTATAGAAGTTTATTATGGATGCATCAAATTTAGCTAAAGAATTAGCTATTTGGTGTTCTTCCATGTTATTTTTATTTTTATGTGTTTTAATTTGCAATAATTTTTCATTCAAGAAAACAACCAATTAGCTAATATATCATAAAAGCTTAAATGCATTTTGTAGAGTTACTTTGTTGTGAAAAAGATGGCATTAACAATTAGTAATCTCCCTTTAGCTTTTGTACTCGCAATTGCATTTGCATTTGGGTTATTTCTATTTGCTTTCATATTCATCTTATTAAGAAAACCCTTCAGGAAAAAAGTGAAGGATGAAGAAGCAAAAAAACTCAAGCAAAAAATTGTTTCCACTAAAGCGAGTGGTAAATATCTAAATCGATATTTGTCATATGCTATGTATATTGTGGTTTTTGGTATAATTGCTGTTTTCCTAATGCTGTCATTTTTCACAATTAATGATATAGTTGCTTTAAGTGATATGTGGCCATTTATTTTCGTTGTTGTTGTTTTAATCTTTTGTAGTCTTGTAATTGTTGAAAAAGTTAAGACAGAGAGCAAGAGAACTGTACAGAGAGATATGCGCAGATTGTGAAGGAGAATGAGGAAATGTCCAATAACGAACGTCCTAAGAAAAGAATCGACCAGTGGTTTATCCGGGGGATTGGTGTAGTTACTGCAAGTATTTTTCTCACTGTCATGACTTTCACTCTATTGGATTTACAACAAGGTTTATTCTTTACTGAAGGAACACAATCCGTAGGTTTAGATTACATTCTTTTAATACAGCAAATTGGCCAATATCTTTGGACATTTCGTGTGCTAGATTTAGTCTTAATTTTGATCATTTTAGTTTTAATTATAATTTCAACAACTTATCTGATGAATTTTAAAGCACAAGTAATTAGAAGAAATCAAGACAGAGGGAGGTACAGATAATGCTTGATTGGACTTCTTTCTTTCCCTATACACTTATTGCTTCTCTAGTGCTCTTTGCAATCGGTATTTATGGAATCATTACTTGTAAGAACTTTTTACGTGCTGTTTTTGGCATAGAAATTTTATTATTGACTGCTAATTTATTGCTTTTGTCTTTTGGTTTAGGAAGTAGTGAAGAAACATCTTTGATATCTGATCCTTTTGCACAAACTCTCTCCTTAATGATTATAGCAGTTAGCGCAGTCTTTCTTATACTTGGTTCTTCAATAAACAAACTTTTACAAGAAAACAATGATGAGATTCTAGATTTTAATTTTGAAGCTGAAGATGCCCCCTTTAAAAAATCAGAAGAACAAGAAGAGCAAACAACATCACCTGATACAATCAAGGAGGATGAGGAAGAATGAGTGGATTACTTTTAGCAGCACTTCTGATTATAATTCCTGCTGCTGGAACCTTAATTGGTTTGTTTCTATCTCAACTCGAAGATTCTGTAGCAGCTGAAGGCAAAACACGAGATTGGATGCTATTTATTTTGATCTTTTTACCTACCGCAATAATTTCCATAGTTTTGCTTACATATCTTAGGAGTAGCAGTTCTTTCTCAATAGCTTGGCTACCTGGTATTGAGATTGGATTGCATTTAAACAGAACTTCCATTATTTTTGCCTGTATAATCGCAAATTTCAGTGCCTTAATTGCTCTTTATTCTATATCATTCATGTCGTTCGATAGGTATCGAACCCAATACTGGTTCTTCTATCAATTAACATTAGCTGCAATGATGATGGGAATATTCTCAAATAATCTCTTCTGGTTATTTGGTGGATTTGAGGTTGCATCAATAGGAGCTTTCTTTTTAATTTCTCATTGGCATCGTAAATCTGGAGATGAAGGTCAAAAAGCAGGGAACGCAGCTATTCGTTACCTAATTATTAGTATCTGTGGTGATATTTTTCTCCTTATTGGGTTTGGATTAATCCTGGTAGCTTTCAACACTTCAATTTTAGGCGAGCTATTCGACAAATGGGTAGCTGTACCGGTTAAAATTATCGGAAGATCAAGTACTTCAACTAGATCAATTATCACATTTTTCTTAGTTTTTGGAGCATTGATTAAATCAGCTCAAATACCAATTTTGTTGTGGCCTTTAGGTGGCAAAAGTAAAGATTATGATTTAGCGAAGTCACCTATAACCGTTGCAGCATTTTTGGTCACAGTTACAGTCGGTAATATTGGCTTGTTTATTTTGAGCGTTTTTCAACCAATCTTTTCTACGACCATTACTGAAATTGGAACTGGGGTTCCTCTCTTTAGTGCTATGCCATTCGTTCTCGTAGGATGGTTTGCAATTTTAACACTTATTATTGCCATAGCGTTAATGTTAACAGCTGATAATATCAATCGGATAGCGATATCTGCTGCAATAGCTCAACTCAGTTTTTCATTCATAGGTTATAGTGCTGGAAATTCAATAGGTTATGCTTCATCAATTTTTCATCTAGTAACTAGTATACCTGCTAGTATAGCAGTTTTTGTTCTCATGGGGATGATAATAGAATCAATTCGAATAAGGAATATATCGCGCCTTGGAGGATTAAAAAATAAATATCCCTCGTTATTCATATTTGGTTTGATAGCAATTCTAAGCTATTCAGGATTCTTTCCATTTGGAACTCATTTCAGTCTAGATATGATCTTTCAAGCACTTCTCACAAGTAGCATTCCATCCAGTAAGGTTATCCTCGCGATTAGTTTTATCTGTTCTATTTTACTTATTTTTGCTATAACAAAACCATTCATGAAGCTATTTAATGGGAAATTTGAAGGAGATTTATCAACTCGTCAATTAAACAAAAACTCAATTTCTGTGGAGTTAATGGCTCTAGTAGCGTCTGCTCTATCAGGTTTCTTATTAATATTCGTGGGATATCCAAATCCGAAATTTGTTTCACTCTTACTTGATCAAAAGGTATTTTTGGGATATGATTCACCATTATTTAGCAATTGGCTTGTATCAATATTGTATTTAATTTTAGGAATTGGTATTTTCATTTCAACAATGATTTTATATCGTGATGGAAAAGCTACTGTGTTAGATAAAATTAGAAACACGAAATTTGTAAGCTTTACCAAGAAATTTTTCGCAAATGGAATGTACCTTGATAATGTATATGAAGCATCTGTATTCCAACCTATTAATTTCTTAAGTAGATTTTTCGCTTGGACTCGAATCAAGGCACCTTTTGCTAGTATAATATGGGCTGTGCTAGCTTTAGCATTATTAGTATCAATATTTGCAGTACTAGGAGGAGGAATATAATCATGGCAGGAATTTTGATTAACTTCACTATGGTTTTCCTTGTTATTCTTCCATTTACTATTGCAATTATTATATTTGGCTTCAGAAAGTGGTTAAAGAATTTTGCAGGTGAAATGGGCGCAGCTACAATAATTGCTGTTGTAGCATTAATTGCGGCATTAAATTATGGCTTAAAATCAAATCCTTCTACAAATATCCTATATGGAATTTATAATACATCTCAAGGAGCAGATTACGGTCCACCTCTTGGTGTGCAATTAAGGGTTGATGCTTTTACAAGTTGGTTCCTTATCTTCATAAATATTGTAATTCTTTTCATCTTCATTTATGAATCAACAAAACAAAGAGGGAAGCCAGAAGGACCTATCCATATAAGTTTGCTTCTGTTCATAACTGCAGGGATAAATGGAGTAATGATTGCTAACGACTTCTTTACTTTATTTTTAAGTTGGGTCATAATTGGGATTGCTGTCATCTCACTAATTACTTTTAGACGACGTGCAATTGATATAAAAGAAGGTGGGATTAGATCATACATATTAATTGGTTTAAGTATTTCATTCTTGCTTCTTGCTGTCATTTTATGCTACGGTATCTTTGGTACCTTGAATTTTGATGTAATTAAAAACGATGATACAATATTATCTTCTTCCCGATTACAAAACCTAAGTCTAGTTCTCTACACAATAATAGCTCTTGTTATAGTGGGTTTTGGATTGTTTGCTAATATTTTCTTACTAAATCTGTGGATGCCTAAAGCCATTGAACATTCTCATGCCAGTACACAAGTATTCACAACTGGTATTACTAGCAGTATTGCTTTGCTTTCTATTTTCAAAGTACTGTTTTCCTTCTTTAATCCCGAAAGTTTTGCAGGAATTGCATATCCTCAAGTATTAGCGATTATAGGCATACTTACTGCATTAGAAGGAGCACTTCTTATTATCTATCAAGTAACAAGAAAAGATGAAGATAAAGCTAGTTTAACGAAGATTATAATCTATTCTGCTATAGTAAATATAGGAATTGCACTCACAGGGATTTCATTAGGGGGTTTCACTGTCGAGGTTGAAGGCGAAGGCATCTTTAATTTAAGTGACATAATCGGGTACAGCGCTTTGCAATTAATTAATTTAGCAATAACTATGTTTCTAACTCTTACTGCGAAAGAACGATTGGTTTCAAAGAGAGGGAGTGAAAAATTGTTTGCTTTAAGAGGTTCTGCAAAAGATTATCCATTGACTATTTTCATGTTAATTATCGGTTTATCCTCAACCATTGGTTTACTACCCACTTTTGGTGGAGTTAATATCTATATGCTTGTTTTTTCATTGATACAATTGAATTTTATTGGATATGCCATTTTCATAGTTCTTATTCTAGTGCTGTTGTTAATTGGTTATCTAATTGTATTCAAATTCCTAATATTTGATAAACCAACAAAAGAAACGAGTTTTGGTAGTGGTGGTATTAGTCAGGATCTCTCGTTGCATACATTCCTAGGACTCTTAATAGCTCTTGGATTAATTGTATTAGGGATTGTACCATCCATTATTAGTAACTCTATTCTAGAAAACACTAGCTTAATGCTGCCTTAGAAGAACTATCAGCACAAAAAATATGATAAGGGAATGATACCAGAACTCTTATAGAATAATTAGAAAAGCAATTATGCTATTTATTTGCTGAAAATCGTAAGTAATTATAGAGAATATTGTTGTGATAGAAAATTGGAAATAATTGCCTCCGATGAAATGAAAGCATATTTTCAAAGATTAGAAGACGAAGTCATAGAACTCTATAAGGTTGCTGAAAAGGCAAGAGAGAAAGGATTGGATCCCGAATTAGAACCGGAAATACACTTAGCAAAAGATGTTGCAGGAAAAGTAGAGGGGCTAATAGAAATAAAGGGGATAGCAGATAGAATTCGTTCTTTAACTTTACAAATGGATCGAGAAAATGTTGCTTTTAAAATTGCTCAAGAAATAGCTGATGGAAAACTTGTCGGTAATATATCGGAGGAAAAAAAAGCGGATCTTGCTATACGAGCAGCTCTTGCTATTTTAACAGAAGGAGTTACAGCTGCTCCTTTAGAAGGCATCGCTAAAGTAAAAATCAAGAGGAATGAAGATAATACTAGATATTTAGCTATATACTTCGCAGGACCAATTAGAGCAGCAGGTGGAACAGAAGCAGCTCTCACTGTCTTAGTCTCAGATCATGTTAGGAAAGTTTTGGGCTTATCCCGCTATAAAGCAACAAGACAAGAAATGATGCGTTTTGTAGAGGAAATTGACCTCTATAACCGAGTAATGCATTTACAAAGCCCCACAACTACAGATCAAATTGAAACAGCAGTTGAAAATCTCCCTGTAGAGGTAACCGGAGAAAAGACGAACCCAGAGGAAGTATCTGCTTTTAGAGATCTTCCTCGAATAGAAACGAATTGTCTGAGAGGAGGAGCTTGCTTAGTCTTAAATGATGGGATAATTGGTCGTGCAATGAAGATATTAAGAACTGTTAATGCAGTTGGATTGACCGACTGGGATTGGTTAAAAGATCTAAAAGCTACTGTGGCAAAAGCACAAGATGATCAAGAAAAAGAAGAACAAAAAGCAAAAACACAACCATCTTATGGCTACATAAAAGATGTAATATCAGGAAGACCCATATTTTCACATCCCTCACAACCCGGTGGATTTAGAATTAGATATGGGCACTCAAGAAATACTGGTTTAGCTGGTATAGGGATTCATCCAGCAACAATGAAAGTTGTAATGGAGTTCTTAGCACCAGGAACACATATCCGAACTGAAAGACCGGGGAAGGGTAGTGTAGTTATGCCCGTGGATTCCATAGATGGTCCTATTGTGTTACTAAAAGATGGCACAGTCTTACAATTAGATTCATATGAACAGGCAGAAAAATATTCCAAAAAAATTAAAGAAATACTCTTTTTGGGTGATTTACTTGTAGGATTTGGTGAGTTTTTAGAAAACAACCATCCTTTGATCCCTTCAGGTTTTGTTGAAGAATGGTGGGTATTGTATTTAGAATCCAGAATAAAATCTCGTTGTGATAATGACCTTGCTATTGCTGCAAAAACCGTTGGGATGACAATTGAACGTTTACGAGACTTTTTGAACCATCCTATTGCAACAAAACCAACTCAAGAAGAAGCTTTGAGTTTCTGCTATGAATTGTTACTTCCTTTGCACCCGTATTATACTTATGCTTGGCATGATATCTCATTTGATGAGTTTTTTGAATTACGAGATCAAATACTGGAAAGGAGAATCACAGATAAACAAAAAATATCTCAATATTCCAGAAACCCGAAAGCAATAATACTTGACCAAGATTTTTCCGCTAAAAGATTTCTAGAAAGAATTGGTTTACCACATAGAGTGAAGGATGGATGTGTTGTTATTGAAGAAAATAATCTTATTATTGAACACTGCATGCAATTAGAAAATAAAGAGTTAGATCCCTCTTCAATAGAGCGAACTGTAGAACCACCCTTCGAATATATTGTTCCCTTTGAGATTAAAATGAAAAACCCAATTTACTCAGGAGCAAGAATGGGGAGACCAGAAAAAGCAAAAGAGCGAAAAATGAATCCCCCAGTCCATACTCTCTATCCACTTGAGATGGAAGGCGGAGGAAATAATAGATTAATCTTGGAAGCAGGAAAAAAGAAGAAAATAGAAATTACAGTAATACAACGGGAATGTAAAACTTGCAGTATAATTACTCATCTTTCAAGTTGCCCAAATTGCCAGAGAGGGACGGAAGTGATCAGAAGCTGTTACATCTGTGGAGTAGAAACTGAAGACACTTTTTGTAAAGAATGCAAACGCCCGACAGTTACATACAATACAAGACTAGTGAATATTGCTCAAGAAATAACTCGAGTGAAAAAAGCATTGGGTGGCTCGATACCTCCAAAAACAAAAGGTGTAAAGAAATTAATGAATCGTGGACGCATTCCAGAGATTTTAGAAAAAGGTTTCCTTAGAGCAAGACATGGCTTGAATGTATATAAAGACGGCACAATAAGATTTGATTCGACTGATATTCCCTTAATGCATTTTAAGCCAAGAGAGGTTAGTGCAACATTAGAACAACTAAACAAGCTAGGTTATACAGAAGATGCTAATGGAGAACCATTGACAGATGAAGAACAAATCTGCGAATTGAAGATACAGGATGTTGTTTTAAATATTGACAATGGTGAATTCCTCGTAAGAGTTTCGAAATATGTTGATGATATGCTAGAATCCGTTTATGGATTACCTCGATTCTATAATATTACCCGAATTACAGAACTTATTGGACATTTAATTATTGGTCTAGCTCCGCACACCTCCTCTGGAATAACAGGAAGAGTTATTGGTTTCACAAGTGTAAAAGGTAATTTAGCTCATCCTTATTGGCATGCTGCGAAGAGGAGAAATTGTTTTCCTGGCGATACTGAAGTCCTTGTTGATATTGAAGGGAAAATTACTCGAGTAAAAATCAAAGATCTATATGAGAATGAGTTTGATAATGAAATAGAGGAAAAGATGGTCTTAGTTAAAAAACAACCAAAGAGAGAAATCAAAGCTTATTCATTTGATCACTCATTAGGAGAAGTAACACTAACAAATATTCTTGATGTAATTAAAACACCAGCACCTGAACACTTAGTAAAGTTTCATCTAGTTGGGAAAAGATCCTATACTACAACCGCAGGTCACCCAGTAATTGTTCATGAAGATGGAAAATTAGTAGAGAAAAGAGCATCAGAAGTTAGTAAAGGTGATATGTTCATCCTACCAAGTCTAAGACTTGATGAAGAGGATATCCAAGAAATAGATTTACTTAAAGAATTTACAAAAAATGAGTTTATTGATATTAAGGATGACTTAATGGTTAGGGGTATTAGCTCCTTTGTGCAAACCATTGTTGATAAGTATGGACTAAAAGAGCTTTCTGAAAAACTAGCAATTAACAAGAAAACTCTCAATAATTATTACAGAGAACGAGATTCCATGCCCTTGAGTGTTTTAGAAATACTATTGAAATTTGATGAACAAACTATAATGAATATTCCCCATTGCACTTTGGGATTCAAAAGAGATCATACTTTCATAAATCGAATTATCCCCTTTAATGATAGCTTAATGAAACTTATTGGCTATTATCTTGCTGAAGGATTTTACCGAAAGGTTGACAAACTTAACTATCAAGTTGATTTGGCAGTGTCTGAATCTGATTTGCGTGAGGACATGCTTTCCTCAATAGCAGAGGTTTTTGGAAAGGGATTCAAACCATATATAGATTCTAATCGTATTACCATTTCTAGTCGGATAATTTATCAATTTTTCAAAAATATATTGCAATTACAGACAGGTTCTCGAAACAAAGCAATCCCCTCATTCCTCTTAAAACTACCAAAGAATAAGATTAAGCATTTAATTAGTACTTACTTCAGTGGTGATGGTGGAGTTGATCGAAAAAATGGAACTGTTTTATGTTCCTCTTTTAGTAAAGAACTCTTGAAGGATTTTGATTTTCTACTGTTACGCTTTGGAATATATTCAGGATACTCAAGTTATTCGAGAAATTCAAATACAGAATATAAACTTGCAATAAGAGGTGAAAATGCTCTAGCTTTTAGTGATAAAATTAGCTTCACTTCTAAAAGAAAGCAGGAATTATTGGATGGCATTGTTAAATCCAAGAAAATAAAATCACAAAAGACATACAAAAACAATCGATTACTCACTATTAAGAAGAAAGAAATTATAAAATCAAGAACTGAATTTGTCTATTCATTAAATGCAGAAAATTATCATAACATTTTGGTAAATGAGTACGTTTTGACTCATCAATGTGATGGAGACGAGGATGCTGTAATTTTAATGCTTGAAGGTTTTCTAGATTTTTCAAAACAATTTTTGCCTATAACTAGAGGAGGTTCAATGGATGCTCCTCTGACTTTGGGTTTAATACTTAATCCTCTAGAAGTTGATGATGAATCACATGCTGTGGATTGTACACGAAGATATCCTTTGGAATTTTATGAACAATCCTTCAAATTCATTGAATCGAAAAAAATAGCTCAAATCATTGATTTGATTGGTAATAGACTCGAAACTCCAGAGCAATTTGAAAATTTCTACTACACACATGAAACTTCTGATATTGGTATTGGTCCTATCTCAACTGCATATTCGCGATTTGGAAAAATGAGTGAAAAATTAGAAGCTCAATTAGCAGTCGCTAAACTTATTCGAGCTGTTCATCTGGAAGATGTTGCAGAGCGAGTAATAAATAAACACTTCTTCCCTGATATGATAGGTTGTTTGCGTGCATTTGGCACCCAGACTTTTAGATGTGTAAGGTGTAATACGAAATATCGAAGGTTACCACTGACTGGGAAATGCACCGCTTGTGATGACGGTGGTAAACTGCTCCTCACAGTACATAAGAAGACAATAACTAAGTATTTTGAGACTGCTAATAATCTTATAAAAACATACAAACTTTCAGAATATCTTAAACAACGATTAGAGCTTTTTAATAATTCAATAGATGAATACTTTATCAAAGAAATAGATGATCAAAGTAGTTTGATGGACTTCTTTGGTGAGAGTACCTGATTTTTTTAATATCCATACTTTCCAATTAATGGAACAAAGGCTACTCCACATTGAGTTTTTGTTTTAATACTCCCATCTTCTAATTTGAATACAATTTTAAGCTCTTGGAAATAATTTTTCCCACCAACTGGAATGACCAATCTTCCACCTGGTTTTAGCTGTTCAATAAGCGGAGGAGGTATTTCAGGAGCTGCAGCCGCAACTGTAATTTTATCAAAAGGTGCTTTTTCTGGAAGTCCTATTGTACCATCCGCATGAATGACAGTTACTCTATCAGAGTATTTTGTTTTTTCTAAATTTTCTTTGGCAAAATTAACCAATTTTTCAATGCGTTCTATAGTATATACCTGTCCCCATTTTGATTTATCAGATCCAGTTGGGGCAACAATTTCGGCGACCACTGCAGCATGATAGCCTGACCCACCTCCAACTTCTAAACATATATCACCAATTTTTAGATCTAGAACCTCTTTGCTAACCATCATAGCTACCATATGTGGTGCGGAAATCGTTTGATTGGAATAAATTGGAAGTGGTCGATCCATATATGCTAATCGCTTTGGATTTGGTCCAATAAATTCTTCTCTTGGTACCGCTCGAAATGCTCGGATAATTTCCTCTGTTTTAAGATACCCATTTCTTTTGTAATGTGCAATTAGTTCTTCTTTGCGCTCTTTTAGGCTCTGATCTTTTGTCAAGAAAAATCCTCAATTAGTTTATGTTTTAGTGAAAAATCAATATTTCGAAGAAAAAATAGAAAATCGTGGATTTTTCACTGGAAATTTTACTTTCCAGATATTTCTTTAGCGATTTTCATATCTAAAGAGTAATCACCTTTCCATTCGGGATTCTTTACTTTTTTGTACCATTCAAAGGTTTCTTTTTGACCCTTTTCAAAAGGCGTCGCTTGATAATCCAAGTCAATCCTAGCATTTTCTTTACTTAGAATTAAATGTGATTCATACATAAAAGGAAACATTAGTTTCCAATCTTCAAACTTCAATTCTTCCTTTTTCAGAATTTCCGGATCATAATGAATTATTTCGGTCTCATTACCAATTATATCGCTAAGGATTTTCACATAATTCTTTAATGTAGTAGCCACTCCTCCAGTAGCATTATAAATGCGTCCAATAGCTTTCTTATTTTCTAATGGAGCAGCAAGCAACCATGCAACATCTTTACTATATACAAAATCGGTAAGAATATCACCATGCCCTGGCATGTAGATAGGTTTTTGGTCCATAATTCGATCATAGAAATAGAACTCCCTATACATGGGATTATATGGGCCATAAATATAGGTTGGTCGAATGATTGTCATAGGAAAATTATTTTCTTTGAAACTTTTTTTGAGTAAGGATTCAGCTCTTCTTTTGTCACGACTATATGGTATTGGACCTTCCTCAGCTTCCGAACCGGTTGGTTCGTCTTCAGAAACTGGATAATACATTAATTTTTCTTCATCATACACACTAGCTGTACTAACCATAATATAATTCACTAATTCTTCAGGTACAAAATCTAAAATTGCTTGTATATTTTTCTCGTTAAAAACACAAGTATCTATTATCGCTGAGAATTTCTTACTCTGTAGTGCTTTTGATATCTGATCATTGTTTGTTCGATCAGCATGTATTATCTTAACTTTTTTCGGATAATTGTATTTTTCAGTTTTATAGAATGATGAAATTGCTTGTTCAGATTTCCCTCGATTGAGTACAGTAACTTCATGTTCTTTCTTTACAAGTAATTCAACCAAATTTTTGCCACTAAATCTACTACCGCCAATCACTAGAATTTCCATTTTGATAACCCTTAGAAATCACAAATACAGCAAAGTAATGCTACACAGAAATAAAATTATTGCTACATATTCTGCACTTTACTTTAACAAAGATTAAAATAAAATTCCTTTAAGTTTTGTTGACGTAATTTTTATAAAATCATTTTCAATTTCAATATCAGTAATATCATTTGAAGTAAATAGTTTCCCTAAAACTTCTTTGAAGGCGGAAGTAATGACCTCACTAATTAATTCTTTTAAAGGGTGATTCTTAGGAATAAAATTCTGAAACGTTACGAGGAGCTCTTCCATTACTTTCTCAATTGTAGCTTTATATGCTAAAGCATAAGCAATGGATTTTTGCCAAGAATATCTTAAATTGGATTTGAACTCATTTTCAACTCTCTTCCTTTCTTCCTCTGACATATTACAAACGTTATGATTTATTGCATTCTTAGTCATCAATAGATCCTCTTTTTAGAAGAACTCTGCTAAGAAGTAGCAAAACTGAATATTTAAATCCTAAAAATTAAATTGATTCGTGGAAAAATTACTGATTTCACTTTTTGCGATCAACAAGATAATTTGCTAAGGCAACTAGGTCTTTCTTTGGTTTCTCTTTTAATGGAGGATCTGCTTTTTCTAGTGAGTTTATGGCCTCTTGAGTTACTTGCTTAATCATTTCATAAGCATTATCTAAAGCTCCGGTCTCTTTGAAGATTTTTTGCACTTCAGATATTTCACTTTCTATGAGATCTACTTTTCCATGCAATTCAGTTAATCTCTTAATTTGATCTTTTGTTCCCTTTTTCATTGCAAAAATTCTAAGGATGGTTTGTTTGTTTTCTCGAATATCCCCGCCAACGGGTTTTCCTAATTTTTTTAGCTCTCCAAAAATACCCAAGATATCATCTTGGATTTGAAAAGCTGTTCCAATTCTGCTACAATATCCCACTAGAGCTTGTATTTGAGTTTCAGTTCCTCTTCCTAATATTGCTCCAATTTCCACGGCTTTTCTAATTAATGCTCCAGTCTTAAGATTAACCATCTTCTTGTATGTTTCCTCACTTCCATCATGGAAAATTATATCACCTGTTTCTATAATCACGCCATCAATGACTTCTCGAAAAGCTTCGGTGAATGCATGAAGAGCATTATTACTTAGTTCTGCTGGGAAACCACTTTGGATTATGCTTTCGATAGCAAAAGGAAAGCACAAATCTCCAGCGAAAATAGACATTGCTTCTCCAAAATCATTTGCCTTCTCAAATGCTTCTTGTTGCTTTTCAGAAAAAATATCTCTGAATATAACATGAAAAGCAGGTTTCCCTCTCCTAGTTTCGTCTTTATCAATAACATCATCATGTAATAAAGAACCGTTATGTAATAGTTCAATGGAAAGAGATGCCTTGACTATGTTACCTTCTTTGTGATCCCCACCAACAGCATCAAAAGCTGTCTTCACCAAAAATGGTCTAATCCTTTTTCCACCATTTGTTAGGTAATCCTCAAATTCGTCATAGAAAATATCGCTAAATTTACCAAGGTCTATCCGTTTCATCCCAGTATCTTTGAATAATTCAATGAGTTCTTTATGAACGGCATCCATGGTTGATTTGAGTACTAATCTAATATCCATAACAAATCACTTTGAAATGCGAGGAAATATATTTGTATCTTTCCATTATGTGAATTATATTAAACAAAATAAATACGAGTTTCGATAATTAAAATATTCGATCTCGTAAAGTGGTGGAAAATGAAATTACCAATAATATTCGGTCATCGTGGAGCATCTTCTAGTGAACCAGAAAACACCATGAGAGCATTTAATCAAGCTTTTCAGGATGGTGCAGATGGAATTGAATTTGATGTAAGATTAACAGCTGACAATCAAATGGTAATAATTCATGATTCATTAATAAACAGAACTTCAAATGGATTTGGTCTAGTAAGAGAAAAAACATACCAAGAATTATTGGAATTCGATTTTGGAAAAGGTGAGAAAATTCCTCTTCTAGAGGATGTTTTGAAGAAATTCGGAAATCAAAAATGGCTCAATATAGAAATCAAGGAACAAGGATTTGAAAAACAGCTTTTAGAGATGCTAGACAAGCTAAATTTAAATCAAAAATATGTGATATCCTCATTTGAAATTTCTGTAATTCAGAAAATAAAAGAACTAAACAGTGAAATCCCGACAGCATTACTATATCAAGTTGTTCGAATAAATTTACAAGCTCTTATTTCAAAATCACAATGTGACGGAATCCACCCAAAACATACATTTGTTAATAAAAGATTAATTTCAGAAGCTCGATACTATAGATTGGCTGTTCGAGCTTGGACAGTTGATAGTCAAAGAAAAGCTTGGAAACTAACAAAACTGGGAATTAATGGGATAATAACTAATAATCCGAAAAAAATGCTTTTGTATTTAAAAGAAAAACAGCAAAAAACCAAGAAAAAGAGAAAGATATAAGTCACTAGAAAATGCTATAAAACAGTAAACAGTAAAATAAATAACCTAAAAGAGCTACCTATAGGTTGGATGTAAAATGGAAGACATAGAAACTATCCTTTCTGATTTCTCACAATCAACAGGTGTGAATACTATTGTAGTAGCATCTCGCTCTGGAATACCTATACAAACATTCGCTCCAGATGATTCGGAAGATTTGAAGGAAGCATTAAGCGCAGCAGCATCTGGTATAATTCATATTTCTGAATATGTATCTGATCTTTTGCAATTTAAAGGAGTAAGAGACATCCAAATAAATGTACCAGGTGACAAGCACATAGTAGCGGTAAGCGCCGGGCAAAATGCTTTAGTGATGGCTGTACTTGAAGGAGAAGCTTATGTTTCACAAGCTATAACTTTAGTGTTTATAGCTCAGAAAATAGAAAGAATTTTAGCTAAAAAACCAGAATTACTCCCACCTGGAGACAAATATATTCCAGACTATGATGAAGACTTCGATGAGAATCTAATCATCCCTGATATCCCTGAAGATTAGCTCAAAGAAAATAGAAGAATAAATTGATCCTTGTGCTTTTTTGTAATTTCTTTAAACAGCATCTCTTTCTTCTAACCCCTTCCTAAGGGGCAATCCTGATCTAGGAAATAATTCTACAAATTCTTCATAATCGCATTGTTCACAAAAAATCAAAGCCTCGCATTGCACATTGCATTTTTCTGCGCATATTTCTGGATTGACAATATTCCCATCACCAAATGGACAATCCAAATAAAAATTCAGCGAACCTTCGCAACCAGGACAAGGAGACAAGTCGAGTCTGACTCTTGCTTGAACTGTTTCGATTTTTATTTTCTGAATGATCTTTTTCTTCGTCTGCATGTTTTGCGCTCCTTGGTTAGTATATTATCAAAAGGTTATATAAAAAGTTGAGAGTGATTGGTGAAAGTATTTCCAAACCCCTCTTTTCCTGTTTGTTTAAAAGGAATATTTTTTCTCAGAGGTTGCTGAAAGTATTCTGATTTTTGCAGTTTCTCACAGAAGCTTTCTTTTAAATACGAAAATTTGAGATGAATTTATAATATGTAAAATGACTTACAATATAGAGTTGGTCGATCTTGAAAACGAAAAAATTTGAGCAATCCATGCAAAAAATCAAAGTGATGCTTGAAGAAGAGGATAAAATAAGAGATTCTGTCCTTCATCAACAAAGAAGGATAATTAGGGTTTGCAGTGAAGCAATTAAATCAGTACATCGAAAGGAATTTGATATTGCTGATGAAAAAATTGCTGAAGCTAAACAAATGCTCAAAGAAGTACTCACAAAGGTTAAAGGATTAAATTCGCTTGAGTGTTGGCGAGGCTTAAATGATGCAGCACAAGAGCTAGGAGAAGCGATTTTTATCAGCTCTATGATCCGTTATGATGAAATTCCCTCAGTTGAGGAATGCCAAATATCATTCACAAGTTACATGCTCGCAGCTAGTGATGCAATTGGGGAATTAAGACGATTTATGATGGATTCCCTAAGAACAAATGATTTTGAAAACGCTCAACGAGCATTTGATTATATGAATTATTTGTACTCAGAATTAATGACTATTGACTACACAAAAATGTTGGTTGGACCTTTAAGATCGAAATTGGATGTTGCCAGAAATCTTGTAAACAGGACCAGATCTGATTTAATAAATGCAAAACAAGCTTTAGAATTAAAAGAATCAATGTTAAATCTCTCAGATAAACTCGAAAAATTCAAGAAAAAAATATGATCCAATATTTTGCGAATCAAAATTCTTCCCTTAAATCTTGACTCGGTTTAATTATTTCTTGATTCTTTTTTCACGTTAAATATATGGATTTTAGAGAATAACTAATAAGCAAAGGAACGAATGTACAATGTAATTTTAAACAGTAATTTACCCAATTAATGGAGAGGGAAGACAAAATATGAGCGAAAATATCGACTGTAATCTCAGTGTAGGCGTTACTGAGACAGGTAAAATAGGAGAAGACATTATAATTGGAATTTTATCAATTGAAAAAGAAAATGAGATAATATTACTCGTTAACAATTTATTATATTCTAACCACATTGTTAATTTAATAGGTGTTCCAGCCAGTAAAAAAACTCAAACAGCTAGTTTAGACCCACAAATACATAAACGATATATAGCAAATTTAATGAGAAATAATAACATAAATTTATCCCTTTTTAGACTACAACCTCATGAACAATTTAAACTCGTACAAGAAATCTCGATTTTAGAAGGACAAAAATTATACGAGATTGGGAAATCACTAGACTCATCAAATTATCAATACATAAGTAAAGCCTTGCAGTTAAGATATCAATATCCAAAATTATTCGTTGAAACATTTATTAAATCTTTAATTCAATACTTGGCATTAAATCAGATAGTTAAAGAAGCAGATTGTGGTCATGCAGAACTTTTCAAACAAAATATCATTGAAGAACGAAGAATGGCTTTACATATTATTGTGAACGGAGGAGCCCAATATAGTTCCTATCAAGACATCCTCAATGACAATTTGAAAAACTTCTGGAACAAAATAAAAACAACAGAAGCATCAAAATTCTATTGGAACCTAATGGTAGCAACACATGGGATACAAAATGCGAAAAGCTATTACCCAGTTGTTTCCACAGTAGATTTTGTAACATCAAAAATGAATACAAATATCAATAATTTCCTCTATTCTGGAAATACTCTTAATGATATCACCGCAGAGAGTATTTTAGCTCAAACAGATCATGTGGGAAAATCAATCCTCGAAGAGCTCCATGAGCATTATTTAGAAAGAACCGGATCCACTTTTAGACCACCAAAACTGTGGCGAATAGGCGATTTCAATGACCTAGGTGAATATGAACTTACACTACCATATTTAATGCTGCAAAAATCAATAAAAGAGAAAAAAATAACTGCGAGAGAAGTGGATGATAATGTCGAGAGCATCGATCGTTTCTATCAATACAACAATCCTCTCGAGAGAGACGCTTTCATAATTGGGAAAATAAAAGAGAAAGACAAAGACAAAATAGAAGCACTAAGAGAATTAGGTATAGAAGGAATAACAATTGTTGATGAGAGTCTCATAGAAGAATATCGAACACTGCTAAATGATATTGGAAACTTTGTACAACAAGATGATTGTATCATCACAAACGAGGATCAAAAAGCAATTCTAGGGAAAATTGCAGCGTTTGAGAAAACAGATTTCAAGAAAATAGATAAAGTAAAAATTCCTGCTAATGTTATATGATGTAATAAACAAGCTATTAGAGGTCAGCTAAAGAAATAAAGAATCCCTCTAAAGCTTTATTCTTTTTTCTCATTATTATGAATCTCAAGAACTTTTTTACGAACTTCTGAAGAACTACTCAAATCTCCACTCTCAAAATGAGGTAAACGAAAAACAGTGATTTTCAAGTGATGTTCTTTAATAAATTCAAGAAGAGGTTTATCATTTGGTAACTGATCATAACCAAGAATAATAAAATCAGGTTTAATGTCCAAGATTATATCAAAATAATTTTCTCCTTCCTTTCCAAGTTGTGCATAATCAACCACACGCAGACCACTAATAAGCTTCAATCTTTGATCTTCAGTAAAAATTGGTTTACGTCCTTTGATTCGCTCGATAGAACTATCCCGAGCAAGAACAACAACAAGTTCACAATCATTACAATTCGCAGTTTGTCTAGCTTCAACTAAGAACTTTAAATGTGCAGGATGTATAATATCATACGTTCCAAACACCAATACTCTTGCCTGTTCTTTTATTTTAGGGGGTTTTAGAACAAAGTATTGTTCTTCATTCCTATTTGTTGAAGCTTTTTTTGTCGTTGTTAGATCCTCCAATAACACTACTTTGCTTTGAAATCAAGTCTTTTTATAACTTTTTAAGCGATTTATTATCAAATTTC
>JABLTI010000171.1 GCA_013166835.1 Promethearchaeati archaeon
ACTCATCTCCAAAACTTACCAGAACCTCATAATACAGTTAAGGAGATGAAGAGAATCTCCACTAAAGATGCTTCAGTCGTAATTTCTATCCTTAGAAAAACCTGGACACAAGAAGAATTACAAGAACTTCTCAAAATAAGTGATCTGCAAATTGATGATGAATGGATTGCTCAAGTCGAAGACATCGGTGTTATTTGTAGTAAATCTTGATGTGTGCTTTCTTTCCAATCTAAAAAGAAAGTCTTTTATATGTTCACGTATGTATAATTATGTAACAGGTGATAGTGAAATATCAAAGTTTTCTAAGAGCATGCTCAACGGAATTTCTTCCGATGAGTATGCTCGAAAAAGCTTTATTTAGAGCTTTTTTAATGAAACTGCCCGAGGAAAAAGTGAAAGCATATGACAATTGAATCCGATAAAAACAATGGATTAAGTGACTTCTTACTTCAAGTCACACAAGCAGGAACTTTTAGAGATTTAGAGAGTGCTTACAAGATAGTTTCCAAGGATTTTGAGGATATTAAAAAGCGCGATTCTAAGGGCAAAACTAAAACCTTCACGCAAAGATATCAAGAATTATCTAAGATTGCTGATGAAATCCTTAATAGGACAAATGGCACAATTCCATCAGCTCAAGACGTAGCTGTGTTCGGTGAAATGGTTGTTCTTAGAGATGTTTGCCTTAGAAGGTTAGATGGTTTCTCCAAGTAAATTTTCTATCAGTAATCCACAAAAATCTATCTCTAAATTGTCTTACTTTTCATACCATTCTAAGCAAAAGATTTTAATCAGTTAATTAATCGCTTTTAGTCAATTATTGGTGATTGTTTATGAAATTCCCTCAAATACGCGAGTTACTTACCGGTAAGCAGGCCGGAAAGAAGATAGTACTTCGTGGATGGGTAGCCAGAAAAAGAAGTAGCAAAAAGATTGCTTTTCTTACTATCCGAGATTCCACAGGCAGGATTCAAGTATCAATTGTTCGTGAGAATAATGAGGAGAATTACAATATTGCTGATAAGGCAGGATATGAGTCAGCAGTTATTATTGAAGGACTTCTTAGTGAAGATACTCGTGCGCCTGGCGGTTATGAGATCAAAGCATCCAAGATTGAGATAATTGGTCCTTCTGAGAACTTTCCGATTTCCAAAGATCAAAGTCAAGAATTTCTCTTAGATGTGAGACATTTAGCTTTACGTTCAGAACGACTTACTGCTATGTTAAAAATCAATTCCTCAGTTTTTGAAGGACTTCATACTTATTTGCGAAAAGAAGATTACACGGAAGTTCAACCTCCAATGTTTACCACAGCTGGTTCTGAAGGAGGTTCTACCTTATTTGAACTCAAATATTTTGACAAGATGGTCTATCTGAGTCAAAGCTGGCAGTTATATGCAGAGAACTTCATTTATGCTCTCGAGAAAGCTTATACAATCGCCCCTTCATTTCGAGCTGAAAAATCCAAAACTGCACGACATGTTACTGAATATTGGCATGCAGAAGTTGAAGCAACCTGGATGGATTTTGAAGGACTTTTAGAATTGATGGAGAACGTGATCAGTTCTATCTGTGAGAATGTTGCTAAAAAGAATGAGCACGAACTCAAGGTTCTCAAACGCGATCCAAAAGAGTTACTTAAAATCAAACCACCTTTCCCACGAATAACTTATGCAGAAGCTCTTGATCTACTAAAGAAGCAAGACATAGATATTCCATACGGAGCAGATCTTGGTGGCAGAGAAGAAAGGGCTATTGGCAAGTATTTTGACAAACCAGTTCTTGTAACAAGATATCCTCGAGAGATAATGGCTTTTTACAAAAAAGTGGATCCAAAGAATCCAAAAGTTTGTTTAAATGCTAACTTACTTGCTCCAGAAGTTGGGGAAATTATTGATGGTTCAGAACGAGAATCCGATATGAACAAGATTCTTGAAAGCCTTAAACATGAAGGATTAGATCCAAAGGATTATGACTTTTATTTGGATACTAGAAGATATGGTTCTGTTCCTCACTCAGGTTTTGGTATGGGTATAGCTCGAGTTGTCATGTGGTTATGTGGATTTGACACAATAAAAGATGCTATTGCATTTCCAAGAACAATGACTCGAGTAAAACCGTAAAAAGAGATTGCATTCTCTTTTTTCCTTATTTTTTATGCAAGATAGGATATTTTTTCAAGCAAAATATCCTTTGAGTAAAATAATAGAGAAAACTTAATAGGTTTGCATAAAGTGAGAACAAACGATTATTATGACTAATTCTGCACAAGAATTTGGTAGTTTCGGTTACAGAGTTGCAGGTGTTCTTATCAATGATGGAAGGATACTACTTTTTTCTGATGAGTTAGTTGATTTTTGGGTTATTCCGGGCGGAGGAGTAAAGCTATTTGAGTCTTCTGAACAAGCTATTATCAGAGAGTTTCAAGAAGAAATTGGCGTTACTATTGCTGTAGAAAGACTCTTGTGGGTTGTAGAGAATTCTTTTACATTTGATAATCAAAGAGTTCATGGAATAGAGCTAACATTCTTGGTGAAATCTTTGGATTCTGAAGAAAAATTAGCTCAAGATGAATTTTTTGGGTATGAAAAAGATCTTCAAGCAATTGGAGGAAGATACAAGAATATAGAAAATTTGAAAATGAACTTTCGATGGTTTCACCCAACTGAGCTTGACTCTATAACAATTCAACCTAAAATCTATAACGATGAATTAAAAAACATCCCAGATTATCCTAAGCTTTTAAGAAATCTCGAAATTGAAAATAAGAAGCTTTAATACAAATGTTATAAAAACTATAGAAAGACTATAAAAGAGGTTCACTGGTTTCTCAATCAGTGAAAACCACTCCAAAAAGAGCAAGGAGTAAAATAAAAACATGATTCCAGTCAGATGTTTAAGTTGTGGCAAAGTTGTTGGTGATAAATTCGAAGAATTCGAACGAAGATCCGCTGCTGGAGAGGATCCAGGTAAAGTTTTAGATGAATTGGGTTTAGACAAATATTGCTGTCGAAGGATGATTATTTCACATAGTGATCTTATTGATGAATTCCTTCAATTTGAATATCCAAGAAAGAAAGAAAGTTAATTCTATTTCTTCTTTTTATCTTTTATTTCTGAATTTTATTATTTTGTAAATCTTCTTTTTTGAGCAGTATTTTTCCACTAATAAGTAAGAAAAATAACATGATCAAACAAATTGCGATTCTTTGTGTGTACGCCTGTCCAAAAAACCATCGTGTTGCTACGTTAAAGATAAGCATGAATATAGAGGTATAACCTATTATAGGATAAACGATTGAAATTGATCGATCATATTTTACTAGAATCGTCGATGAGTATACTGTTAACGATCCAACAAATAGGTAAAAAATTAGAGCTACTATATAATGAAAAGTTGGGAATTGATCTTCCGAAAAAGCTCCAACTCCAATTAAAGAGATACATGTAATAATTGCTAAGGGAATGAAAATTTTATGCTTATTCTTTTCCCTAAAATACTTGACCATAGGAATTAGGGCAATGAATAGAAAAGAACCATATAGGATTATTCCTGAATTGAACAAGATTTTAGCTTTATTGCTATCCAAAACTAGTTCACTTAGCTCCCAATCCTTTAATATAAAACCCGCTTCATGAGCATAATAATGAGCTAATCCAACGAGAAATAGGAACAGTATCGCCCCTAGAACTGAAAATACAAATCCGGTTACGTTAAAGATTCTAGAGACCTTATGATTTAATTCTGGCATGAAAAACAATCCATTTCTAATCAACAATTTCTTTTAGAGAATTTTTATCCTTATTTACGGGATACATTTTTCTAACAACATTTGATCCAAGAGGCACTCCCAAATATCCAGTAATAACATCGCATTTTGTTCTAAGTATACAAAAAATTGGTGGAAATTGAAATTTCGGATAACGATTGAGATTGTTTAATGTAGTTTCATAATTAGATTGACCCTTGACGATTAGTAAATCACATTCTTTCAATAATTCATTGAAGCGATCGGATGTTTGATGTATATTCCAACCAAAAGATGAACTAACTGCAAAGGTTTCTGTCGCGTATTGTGGTAATTTATCTCTTGTGAAATCTTCCATTGTACAATCATTAGCAATAGGTGCTCCTTTTAATCCGAAATAAACTTTCTTTTTCAATTCTTTTACAAGGAAGCTTACTACTAGATTATCAACAACTACCTCTCCACAATTATCTGATAAATAAATAATTGAATTAGCTTTCTCAATCAAATTATGCAGGTCAGTAAAATGATCAATAGCTAATCCTTCTTCTGGAAAATCAACAATATTTTTCGCGATATCATTAAGATCAACCTTATGCCCTCCAGTGCTGAAATCAACCATATTAGCAGCAATTGAATATAAAATCAAATTATATAATTTCTCTCTATTTGGAAGATCAGCAAATGATTCTTGAAGATTGGGAACCAATTTTCTGAAAAAATCATTGCTTTCAATTTTAATTTGAAGAAAAGGATCTAATGTACCTGTTTTTTGGGCTATAATAGAAAAAATTTCTGTTGAGAAATCAGGTAATTTCAAGCAATCAAATTGTTCTTTCGTATATTCGGATATTTCCTTGATCAACCGTTTTCTTAATTCATCGTCAGTTGTTGATAGATCTACAGCTTTCACTGTAATTTCATTCAAACATCCTAAACACTTTGGATTTGGCATGATTGCTC
>JABLTI010000172.1 GCA_013166835.1 Promethearchaeati archaeon
GAGCGATTATCCCACCTGCTGCTAATAGGAGTAGAAAACGAACCTTTAATATCAACTTTGGTGGAACAAAAAATATAGTTAATGCAATTGTAAAACAAGCAACCAAACCAAAGATGATCTATACTTCATCAGTAGCTGTGTACGGAGATGTAAGAGAACTTGGAGAGCATTGTATAGATATTGATTATCCTTTCAATCCAAGTCCCGATGATTTCTATGCAGCAACGAAAATAAGATCAGAAGAATATATTCGAGAATCTGGTGTCGAATTTGTTATTTTCAGACTCAGCTATATTCCAAACGCAGAGAAGATTGCTCTCACACCACTAATGTTTCGTATGCCCTTGGATACTCCAATAGAGTTCACACATACTTCAGATACTGGTTTAGCAATAGCAAATACCATTGAGAAAGATGAAATGTTTGGTAACGTGTACAACCTTGGTGGCGGAAAAGAATCTCAAATATATTATAGAGAATTTCTTGAGAACATGTTGCCATTCATGGGAGTAGACATGTTACCTGATGAAGCTTTTAGTACCGAGCCATTCCATTGTTGTTTCTATGATACTACTGAATTAGAAAAATTACTACAATTCCAAAAACATAACATGAAAGATCTCTATCAAGAAATGGTTGATAATACAAGAACAGCTAGAGTACTAGCTCGTATGTTCAAACCCATCGTTCGACCGTTTCTATTAATGTTATCACCACACTATGGCAAGAATATGCGAAAAAAACGAAAGCAAAAAAGATTAGAGAAAAGGAATAAATCAAAATAATGGTTGAACCTATTCCTTCTTTTTACTTTTCCACTTCTTGAAAGCATAGACTAGCAATATGGACATATTAATGCTCAAGTATGGAATAACCACGGGTACTTGTGGAGACCAACCTTGATGAGTTCTTGCATCATCAGGATCAGGATAAATGTGAACAAGATTGAATAAGTTTGTAAAATCAATTATGAACAAAGTTCTTCCTTCGAATTCAGTTTCTCGTCCCATATAGATTCGGTTATCACTAATAACCCCCCAAAAGAACATATGATATCCCTTATCAATACAAACATATCTACTAAGACTATTATTCGAAGTTTTATCGTTCAAATAAAAAACTTCTAATTCCTGATGACTCACAGCAAACAAACAATTCTGATCAAAAGCAGTATCAATTACAACCACTTCAGTTTCATTGTGCAATACTATTTTTCTATCAAAAACAGGATTGCTTACATTATCTAAATTAAAAACACACAAAGAGTTTGCCTTAAAAGAGAATAATTCATTTCCATGAATCGTAACCATGAAAAAAGCTCTTCTATATTCGGAAGGAACAATATACTCTCCTAAATATTCTGGTTGTGATTTATCAGCAATGTTTACATAATGAAGTATACCATCATTTTTTTTGATAATTAAAATATCATGGGAAATAAACTGCGTAAATAATTCATATCCCCAAGTACCATAGAAATTGGTTGAATATTCCCCAATCTCAATGATATTACTCATATTTGTATAATCTAAGATTTTGAGCACTGCTAAACCCTCATCTCTTCCCATACAAAATATTAGATTATCAGTTACATAGAATGAATTTCTCTCTTCTGTTGGAAAATGATAGCTATATAATTCCATATCATAAGTTGAATAAACACCTTTGTAAATTGGATTGTTTAGTGAACTTATATCAACAATTTCTATCCCCATACCATTTCTGAAGCGTTTAATTAGAAACAACAAATCCTCAGAGACTTTCACACTTGAAATTGATCCTCCAGTTTGTAAGCTATAAGTAGAGAATAGAATTGGTTCATATGGATCTGATACATCTTTGATAAATAGAAGATTTGAATAATTAAATTCAAACATTATATTACCATCTATAGCAAACAAGTTAGGCATATAGGAATTGACTAAATTATCTGGATCCAAATCATTATAGAAATTCTGCTTTATAGCACTAGATTCTAAAGAAGTTAAGATTAAAATAGCAATAACAAAGAAACTACTTTTTTTACAAAAGCTTAATCGGTTATTACTTGATAGACCCATTTATTTCCCCCTAAATTATATTTGATTTTATATTTTTTAAAGGATTTTATTGTTATCTGTTTGTAGGATTAGTTTTGGTTCTATTACCTTTCTAATCTACTTTTTTTCTTTTTATTAATTCCATCCAAATAGTTTTACATTTTCTTCTGATTTTACTTTTTTTGCTGGAAAAAATAAATACTCCAGGAACAAGAAGGCTGACAAGAATCGGTGAAATAAACTTTGATAGACTATTCTCATGACTTGCGGGATAAATTAGTTTAGGTTGATTTAGATTTATAATGTCGAAAATATGAAGCGTTTGTTTAGCAAAATACGAAGATCTAGAAAGATATATTCTATCATTTGATACTTTACCTTTAATATAGCAACCATAGTCCTCATACTCAAAATGCCAGTCACTAAATCTTTTGATATTTCTTCTATCACTAATATCAGATATTTCAAAATGACTTCTTCATCTTCTATTATAATCACTATTTATTTTACATCCTTTACTCTCGAGTTGAGCTAAGATTCCTTTTGTGGTTTTATGCATTAATGCTCTGAAATCTAAATGTAATTCTTCCAGCAATTTCAACTCGAGTAATTCAATAGGTAATGAATGAATCTGATTATTTTGCAAATAGATTCTTCTTACTAGTCTACAACCTCCTATTGTTCTTGGTATGGTGTAGAGTTGATTATTATTTAATCTGATATCCCGTAATAAACTAAATTTCTCAATCCAATTAGGAATTCTTGTAATTTGATTATAACTCAAATCCAAAACAGCCAATTTTGGTAATTTCAATAAAAGCACAGGGATTTGTGTTAAAAGATTTCTAGAAAAATCTACTGCGATTAATTCGATCAGTTTCTCAATTTCATCTGGTAGCTCTTCAAGATTCAAGTTTGATAAACCTAAGGAGAGAACAAGTCCTTCGCTTTGTGTAAAATACACTTTCTTACTTGATGTATAATTGGTTTCTTCTTCTATTATATGCTGAATCTTTTCCTCTAGTTTACTTATGATTTTTTTTTGTTCTTGATCAAGTTCAGGCAAAATAATACTCTCTTGATTTCAGTTTAGGTTTTTTCAGCCCAATTCAAGTAAAATCTTAGATAAAATTCTGTTGCCTTTACGAGATGGTCAATTGGCACATGTTCCTCACAAGTATGAGCATATTTTTCATCTCCTGGACCAAAACCAATTGTTGGTATATCAAACAAGCCCTTTGTTGCAACACCGTTTGTTGAGAATTGCCACAGTTTGGTTTCAGGATCTTCATCGAACTGTAATTTGAATGTATCAATTGCAACTTGAACTAATGGATGATCTATATTCATCTTCCACGAGGGATAATAAGCATTGATCGTTTGTTCATATCCTTTATGTGTTTTAATTTTGAAAGAATATACTTTGACCTCTGCCTTCGATTCTTTTACAGCAGGAAGTTCAGCTATTTCTTTAATTGCACTTTCCTGTGAATCAGTTAATCCCAATCTTCGATCCAAGTAAATTAATGCTTTTTCCGGCACTGCATTAAGAGAAACACTTTGGGAACTAATTGCAGTCACAGCTATTGATCCCTTACCAAAATCTGGATCTACTGGTAGATTTTCATGTAGTTTCTCTATCTCTGTTATAATCTTACTCAACTTGTAAATTGGATTATCTCCAAGGTCTGGCATTGCCCCGTGACTCGATATCCCAGTTGCATGTACCTCAAGATCGATACGTCCTCTGTGCCCTAAGATTATTCCCAAATTCGATGGTTCAGTCAATAATACAGCTTGAGGTTTTAGTCCTAAATTCTTTATAATGAATTGCCAATTAACTCCTTCAGCATTTTCCTCATAAATTGAAGCTACAAAATATAATGTGAGATCTTTCGGAAAACCAATTTCCTTTAACAACCTGACTGCATAAAGTGCAGTTGCTAATCCTCCTTTTTGATCACACGATCCTCGTCCATAGATCTTGTTATCCTCTATCTTGCCATATAATGGATTAAATCCCCAATTACTTAATTCGCCTAATCCAACTGTATCAACATGTGCATCTATTGCTAAAATTTTGGGACCTGTACCTATTCTTCCTATCAGATTACCCATCTCATCAAGAATTATTTCCTCAAAACCCATCTCATTCATTTCTCTTGTCAAGACTGAAATAATGGTTCCTTCTGTTCCAGTTTCAGAAGGTGTGGCAACCAGATTTCTAGTCAATTTAATTATTTTCTCTTTATGAAAATCTACAAGAGTTCTTATTTTCTCTTTCATCGAGTAGTCACAATTCCTACAATTCTCTTTGAATCTATATTTTATTCATTCTTGTGATTCATTTATGTTTTGTTTTTCAAGAGTAATCAGAAAGTGTTCATAAGTGCCCACTTATCTTATAATTAGTGCTCAGTATATAGGAGATACAACTAATATTATTCGATAAATATCAGGGATTGTTTATGTTAAAGGCAGATACTGTTCAAGATTCAGAAATTGTGTTATTGAAGAGAAATGATTCAGATGAATTCGTTGATCTTCTAATGCTTTGTTTTGGTGATGGATTGGAACGTGATCGAGTCAATCTTGCTGAAGTTGGAAAATTAATGAAAAAGATTAACAAACCAATTTATCGTTTAATTATGAAATTAATGAATGTTAAAA
>JABLTI010000259.1 GCA_013166835.1 Promethearchaeati archaeon
ACAAATCTGGGATAACTCCAAGGTTTTCGAAGACTTCTACTTTGATGGATCTATTGGTTATTTACTATCACTTCGAGAAGGTCTTGCGTTACTCAACTTGACAAATTTACAGCAAATCGAGTATATTGATAAGGAATTTAATGCCGGTTATTATCGTTCTCTTGGCTTTCATAATGGTTATCCAATTCTACTTGATAGATATGAAGGATTGGAAATTTATAAAGTAAAAGAAGACTATTCTGTAGAATTTGTAGCACGATTTTGGGACGGTGGCTATGGATTAGATGTAAAAGTAAGTGGAAATCATGCTTTTGTTGCTAACGCTCATAATGGTCTGGAAATATACCAAATTAGAAATTCTCGTGCACCAGAATTAAAAAGTAGAATCAATCTGGGTTTTCAATGCCAAGAAATTTTCATAAATAAAAACTTAGTATACACAATTTCTTTTGACTTTAATGAATTGTATATAATAGATATATCCAATAAAAGAAAACCAAAAGTTCTCAGTGTTCAGAATCTTCTATTCGAATTGGATAATATTACTTATCACCCAATGTATGCTGCCATTTTTGGTGACCAAGCGTTTGTTTCTTATTATAGTCCTATTCAAGGATTCTTAGCATTTATCGACTTAACTAATACTTCTGCTTTTCAAATTACAAGTCTTCTTCCTTTAGACTCGTATATAAGTAAAATTAGTTATGCTTCTCCTTACTTGTATCTAATGCCAAATAGTCGGGATTGCTATATTTATTATAACAATGGAACTGAATGGGAAGTATTAACTGAATTTAGTATAGATGATAGTGTTCAAGACTTATTTATTTACGAGAATTTCGCTTATTTTGCGACATCTTATGATTTGGTAATATATAATATTACTAACCCCTTGTTTCCAACTGAAACAGCTATTTTTCATGGTTCTAATTACTCTTATGAGGGGTATGATGGAGTTTTTGTGGAATCAGATGTTGCCTATCTAATTAGTGAATATGAGGGTGATGTTCATTTCGTAAATATTCTAGACAAAGAGTACCCTTATTTAGAAGGGATTTTTAAATGCAATGATTCTCTTACAGATCTCTTTGTGAAAGATCAAGTGCTTTATCTTACAGGAGCATACGTAAATCTAGAAATTATTCAATTGGATAGCCTTCTCAATTACATAATTTATGCTCCTATCGCTGGGATTGCTGTGATTATTGGTATCCCTATTCTCATACTAGTTTTTGCTAGAGCTAGACGCAGACGCGATACAATCAATAATATCCCAACAACCCAGATGCTTCCGCGCGAGGAAATTCAAGATCCAACACAAGCACCTGACAATGACTCGGGTATTATTGTTTCTCCTGAAGATTTTGACGATTCAAAATTGTTGGTTTTAGCTAAAAAGCTAGTTGAAGCTGCTGAAGAAGATTCAAAATAATTTGAGGATGAATTGAGTCATTTATTTAAAGTACTCTTTTACTAATTGTTCCTTATCTTCTTGGTCGAATGTTTCTTTTTCAGTAACTTTCTTGATAATTTCATCAAGTTTATCCAAATTATTATCATAATGCTTTAATCGATTCTCGAG
>JABLTI010000173.1 GCA_013166835.1 Promethearchaeati archaeon
AATCCAAAAGATTCACCTAATCCTGATCAAGCTTTGAAAGACTATTTCTCTGATATAATAAAAATCAGAAAGCTAAGGAAAGTAAAGATTCTCTTTTTACTAGATGCGACAAAACAAACAAAGAATCCCGATGTTATGTTACAAGCTCTCATTCCACAAACACTTGAAATTTTACGAGAACATCAGAAAAAAGAAAATTATCTTGTTAAATACATCACATTAGATGAGGAACTGATTAACCAATACAACAAAAAATCAGACTATATAGAGGAGAACATTGTTCAACCAATACACTGGCTTGTATAAGTCTGATTTACTTGTTTCTTTTCATACGGGTTAATCCACATTCAGGGCACTTGAATTTTGTTTGCTTGTGAAATCCGCCTTTTCTTTTAACTGGTTTCATATGAACTTTCAGTTGTAGTGTTCTGCAACGAGGGCATTCCATTATATTCTCATCTCGTTTTCGACACCAATTTTTTTAGCTCGTTTCAGTGCAAGCCTTCTCGTATAAGAGATAAATTTAGATTGTAATTGTTCGTCTGCCAATACTCTTCTTATTGGTCCAAGATTAAGTAAAATACCTACAAAACGTTGAAGCATTTTATTAGTCCATAAGTGTTGATTATCAAAAAGAAGGTTTTGGAGTTTGCCAGTGTCTATTGCCATGCGTACTATTCGTTCAAATGCATCTTTAGGAGTATGCATAAGATTTTCCCTTCGAATCATCTCGATGGCATCTCTCTTGCAACTGCGAGCACAAACACCACAACCAAAACAGCGTGAGTAATCTACTATAGCATATTTTTTGCCACTCTCTTCAATATGAACTTCTATAGCATCTACTGGACATTTCTTAACACAAATATTGCAACCATTGCAATTCTCACTTATCATTTCTGGTTTGAAATTGCTATAAATGCCTGGATTGTATCCTAATCTTTTATATGCTAGAATAGCTTCGCAACAACAACCACAACAATTACATATCCATGCAACTTGATTCTGGACATTATCCCCAATTTGAACTAAACCTAACTCTACAACTCGATCTAGGATTTCCATTGCTTCTTTTTTACTGATTTCTTTAGCAATCCCGTGTTTAGAAAGACTTTTTGCAGCGCCATTAAATGTTAAACAAACATCTTGTGGTTGGTCACATGCTTTCCCTTTGTGTTCCATTTTGTGCCTACAATAACACGTTCCAACTGTTATGCATTCAGCTGTTTCAATTACTTTCGAAGCCCGTTCATAATCTAGAACTTCCGAATAATCTTCTGGTCGAATAGTTTCTTCTTGGACAAACACTCGATCTATGGGAGTATCAGTTGCAAATATCGCAAAAAGAAAATCATCTTCTTCGTTCAAGTACTGATAGTAAAGCTCTGAGAGTATTTTTCTATCGAATTTTCCATCAGTACGCATTAGTGAGAATTCAAAAAAACCAGCCATTGGTGGAGCTAATATGTATGATCGTTTTTCATCTTGACATCCATCTAGGAGCAACCCTTTCCCTGCTAATGTATCTAATGTTTCAGCAGCTTCTTCTCGAGATACTTTCCAGATTTTTGCTGCTTTTTCAGCTGTCATAAAATTAATTGGAAGTAAAGAAACATAATGAGCTTCTTCCTCAGTAAATAGAACTTGTAAGATTTCAAAAAGTGCTTTAGATGAAGGTGTTCCTTGTGGAGATCTATCTAATCTTTGTTGTAACTGCAAGTAACTATTTTTTTCATGCCCTTTCTTATGACCCAAACTACTGTCTCCTGTTTATAACGCTATAATTGATATAATCTCGTTCTATACTTTTCAATTTAATACTCTCCTCATTTAAAATTGTTACTTATTAAATTATTCATTTTGCTACTGGAATTTCCTACACATTTCTTTTAAATCAAAAAACTGTAATATTGTAGTTGTTCAACATGAGCAAAACTGACACTAAACCTGTAACTGCTGTATTAGTTGGTGCTGGTACTAGAGGTAGAGATACCTATGGAGCATATGCTTTGAAATATCCCTCAAGATTGAAATTCATAGCTGTTTGTGATTCTGATGAGGAGAAACGGAAGATTTTCCAGGTATTACATAATATTCCCGATGATTATGCGTTCCCGACGTGGAATGCTCTGTTCAATTCTAAAATCGGAAAAATTGCTCAAGTGACTTTCATTTGTACACCAGATAGAATGCATCATGGACCTGCTATAGAAGCAATGGAACTAGATTATGATCTCTTTTTAGAAAAACCAATTGCTCCTACTCTGGAAGAATGCCAGGATATCGCGAAATGTGCAAGTGCTCGAAATCGAATAGTTCAAGTTGGACATGTTTTACGATTCACGAATTATTGGCAAGCATTGAAAGAATTCTTAATGGGTGGAAAGCTAGGAAGAATAGTTCACTATGATCACTCTGAAAATGTAGCGTATTGGCATTTTGGACATTCATTTGTAAGAGGACCATATAAGAACAAAGAGGAATCTACAGCAATAGTGCTTGCGAAAACTTGTCATGATTTAGACTTAATTTATTGGTTAATGAATGAAAAACCAATTGATGTTTATTCACATGGTGAATTGACACATTATAAACCAGAGAATGCTCCACCGGGTGCTCCTGAAAGATGCACGGATGGTTGCCCTATTGAAGATGAATGCCCCTGGTTTGCTCCAAGATTATACATTGAATTAGAACCAGTTATAAGAACTGGGAAATATTCTCCTTCGAGATTCATTCGATGGATGACTAAACGAATAATTAAATCAAAATCCTTCTCGAATTTCATTGCAATTTTTAACAAAGACATTAGAAGAATAAAAAATTGGAACCAGTTTCCAGTCACTCACTTAACAAATGATTATTCAATAGAAAGTAGACTGAAAGCTCTTAGAGAGGGTCCGTACGGCTTATGTATCTATAAAACCGGCAATGATGTTCCAGATCATCAAGTCTCGACTTTTAATTTCCCAAGTGGTACCTCAGTAACTCTCGTCATGCATGGCCTATCTGAGTACGAAGGACGAGAATTCAAAATCTTCGGAACAAAAGGAGTGATTCGAGGTGTGTTCCGTAATAGCCTCGAGTTAATTGAGTTTATTGATTTTAGAAATGGCGACACAGAAACAATTTACAAACATGGTCTAACAGTTTCCGCTCATGGAGGAGGAGATGAAGGCATCATGCATGCTTTTACAGCAGTAATACTCGGAGAGAAAAGTAGGGAAGAAGGAAATCTAACCGATGTTCTTACTGCTATGGAATCCCATTTCATGGGTTTCGCTGCAGAAGAATCAAGATTGACAGGTAAGAAACAACTAATGAAAGACTATCGATGAAAGAGTTAGCTTGAAGCAAAACTACTATAACTCCAAATCCAAGTGGGAATGCTTGTAATTGGTTCACCAAAGGTCATTTTAAGAGTGGTTTGAATTTTCTTTGGATGGTATTGAGTGAAAAAAGGTTTGAAATTCTCTGGAGTAATAACTCGTTTTGGTCCACTTGACAAGAGATAATCAAATATTTGTTTAGCTGCTTGCTTATTTTTCGCAATCATAGGACCAATACGTCCATCACTACAAATGGCATATCCAATTCTTTCAAAAGAAACAATAAAGGTATCTGGTTCTTCAATTAAATAATCAAGCAATTTCGAGCGATCAAATCCCATGGCTTCTTCATCTAATTCATAAATCCAAGAGGGAATTTTTGACTCAAGAGTATCAATTCTTAATTCTATTTCAGTATCAAATTTTTGTAACTCAAGTATATGAGTATAAAATTCATCTTCAAAACCGAATTTTCGATATAGATTTTCGATTCCTAGATTTGAGAATAAATCAATAGTTGGATTATTCTTAGCTGCTTCATCTAAAATCCTTTCAAAAATAAATGATCCAATTCCACGTCTTCTATGTGTAGGAAGAACGCTGATGTATCCGATATACGACACTCCACCAAAACAAGTCTCTCCTCCAAGACCAATAATCTCATTATTTTCTACCGCAACATAGTAAGATGTAATTTTCTTTTGGAAGATCTTCTTAAATCTTGAATTAATTATTTCTTGCCTTTCAGGTTTAATTGGTTCCTTAATAAAAGACGCAACGAAAACTTCTGCAATTTTCTTATATTCTTCTTTTAAACCTGGTCGAATATTTACTTCTGGCATTTCAATAGAATTTGAATTTCTTATTTTTTATTAAGCTATATGCTACTCCTCTTTTCTATTAGAAAATATTTCTACTCAGAAGTAATTACGACAAAAAATTATTAACGTAAGAGATTTCACAGTATCCTTAGAAGAAATAGGAGTTCTTACTGAAATGTTTGAAGAGAAAAATAAAAAAACAATATCTTTTCAGATCTCCCTTGCTGTTATATTAGCTGGTGTATTATTTTATCTAATACAAGAGTTAGTCTACTCAATGGAGAAAACGAGCTATAATGTCTTTGTAGTTTTAGCAGATTTCATTGGAATTTTTGCTATTATTGCATTGATACTTTGGATGTTCTTCCCAAAGTTCCAAGCGTTAATAAAAAATATCGCAATAATTCTTTGCTTAAGTTATGTGTTCTTATTCCTGTTTGGACACTTTTTCGCACCAAAATCAGAATTACTTGTCCCTAC
>JABLTI010000174.1 GCA_013166835.1 Promethearchaeati archaeon
AAGTGCTCAAGTGGACCTTTGAAGCAATCGAACCAAATACCACTATCGAGATTAAATACAAGACTAAGCCTGCTGGTGAAACTAGCGTCGTTTCCTCAGAAGAAGCTGAGCTTTAAGTCATTTACAGATGCCTATTAGGCATCTTATTTCCTCTTTTTTTTGTAGTCGATGGATTTTTTTCGAGCAATAATTATAAATGATTATAATATATGATAGATATTTCTCGGAGATTATACATATGGAACCCTTGGAAAAATTTTCATATATTCCGAAAGTCGAAAGACGATTTGATCTTGATTGACTTAGGATGATATCTATTGCACTTGTGTTTTTTTATCATAGTTCATTGATTTTTGGTTCAGAAAATTGGGTTTTAAATAATGCTGAAACAAGTCAACATATAGCTAAATGCATGACACTTGGTACAGGTCTTATTTTACCTTTGTTTTTTGTCATAGCTGGAATGAGTTCATTCTATGCTCTCAATTATGTAAAAGCAGGGACATACACACTTATGAGAGCTATTAGGTTAATGGTTCCTTTTATTATTGGAATATTCACACATATTCCTGTACAAGTATATCTTGACGAAATATCTTCAGGAGCAATTACTGGAGTAAGCTTCTTTGAATTTTATGGAACAATATTATTTCAAAATGGAATTTATGATATAGACCCTTATGGAGCTTTTCCGTTATTAGGTAATCATTTATGGTTCTTAATGATTCTATTTGTTTATTCTCTAATCTTAATTGGACCATTTGTGCTTCTACGAAGAGAGAAAACTTACAATGGATTACTAAAAGTGACATCTTTTCTTGCCAAGCCAGGTGTTATTTTTACTTTTGTACTACCTGTGATATTAGTTGAACAAATTTACACCTATTTTGGTACTCCTTTAGGACTGCTTGGTGGTTATGCATTTTTTACATATATCATATTCTACTTTGTTGGATTTATAATTGCGTCAAATGAGAATTTCAAGGAATCAATTGAGAAACAAATCATTCCGGCACTAATTGGAGTTGTAGCATTTGGAGTATCAATGATAGTTTTAATTTATGTTGGAACATATGGAGCAAATTATTGGGATCCAGTTTATTGGGTTCTCTATCCGATTTATGGTTGGTGCCTAGTAGTTTTTACTCTAGGATTAGGCAGTAAATTTCTGAATAAAAATAATAAAGCAAGAAAATTCTTGAATGAACTGGTTATGCCTTTCTTTATCTTACATCAAACAGTTATTGTTGTGATTGGATTTTATATTATTCAATTATCACTACCAATGATGGTTAAATATCTAATAATTGTTTCATCATCCTTAGGGATAATTGTCATTCTACTACTGATAATTAAATACCTCAATCCGTTACGATTTATTTTTGGTATGAGATGGAAAAAGGGTTTACTTCGGAGAACGAAAGAGAAAGAAATAATTGAAGTTGATCCGAAAATAGAAGATACTGGTACAACAAAAATTTGATAACTAAATAAATGAAAAACAGGAAATACTAGGTATGACTGATACAGTTGAAGACTCTACAAATAGAACCTTTACACAGTTAGAAAGAAGATACGATTTAGATTGGCTTAGAGTTATTACGATTTTCATTGTTTTTGTCTATCACTGCACCAAGTTTTTTTGATAGTGATCCGCTTAGTATTAAAAATAATCCTGCTGATTTTGCAAGTGGAGGAACAATACCACTTAGTAATTACAAATTGTTAGCTAATACCTCACTTTTAACTGCAATTGGGTTACCCCTCTTCTTTATTATCGCAGGAATGAGTACGTTTTATGCTTTAGGTTACTTGGAGAAAAAAGAAATCAAAATAAGAAAATACATTCTTTTGCGTTTTATTCGTATTATAGTACCATACGTGATAGGGATTTTCACTTATATTTCACTTCTCGTTTTTTTGGAGTTAACCAATAAAGGAATAATCTATTCGTCCTTCTTTGCATTTTATCCAACCTACTTTGTTGGCTTTTACGGATTTGGTGGTAATTTCTCGGTTTTTGGACATCACCTATGGTTCTTAGTTATCTTATTTGTTTTAACTTTAGCAACAGTACATCTCTTTGCATATTTACGGAGAGAAAAATTCAGATCAGGCTTTTCCAAAATTGCTTCCTTTTTCACAAAACCCTTTACAATTTACTTGTTACCAATCCCAATTGTTGTCATGGAGGTAATACATAGTCTATATATTAGTTTTCTACCTCGAATTGGCGGATGGGATTTCTTCTCATATATTTTCTTCCTTTTCTATGGTTACTTGTTTGCTTATGATAAACAATTTAGAAAAGCATTTAAGAAAAACTTCATCATTGCCATAATTCTTGGCTTGGTTTCAATGGGGATACTCATTTTTTCAAATATTTACTACTTTGATCTTATTTGGTTAATTCCTGGTTTTCAAAACATTGAAATTATGTTTCTTTTGTTTAGGGTGTTTTATTCATGGAGTGTTTTAATTGTAATTCTATTCCTTGGTGAGAAATATCTGAACAAGAAAAGTAAAGCAGTTAAAACTTTGAATGATTTTGTTCTGCCTTTTTACATAATTCATTTTGTCATAGTGAGTATAGTTGGCTTCTATGTTGTTCAATTGGATTTTCTAGTTATTAGTGAATATTTACTAATTTTCATAATTTCACTGGCAATTATAGTTCCACTTCTCTTCATAATTAGGGAGCTAAATGCTCTGAGTTTCATTTTTGGCATGAAAGTTTCAAAGGAAAAAAGTATTGCTAGATTCTTCAAAAAGAAGAAGACAACTACAGATGAGTCATTAATTGAGGAATCAAAAATCGAAAAGAACCAATGAGAGAATATCTCCCTTACTTTTTTAAATAATAAATTTGTTACTAGGTTATTCACTAAATTATAGGAGAATAAATTTTTGAGATATAAAAAATTCTACCTAAAATCTATAATATTTACTTTTATTCTACTCACCATACTTCCGGGGATACTAACACCTATTATCGCAGAGAATAAACAAAATAATACATTCTCTCTAAACACTGTATATGATAAAACTCACAATGGTTTTGTTATTATAACAGAAACACTTAGTGGTTTGATAGATCTTGATACACACGTAATTGCGCTTAAAGCAGACAAAGAGTATTATTTCTCAGTCAAATTTGATAATCCCAATGGATTGTTTTTATCTATCGTTGTATCTAACGGGATAGATATAGTTGCAAAGTTTGGAGATTGGGATGGTAATACGCCCAAAAGTAAATGGAAAATTGCAGTTGTATTAACACCAACAACAGCAGATGAATTTACTATATTGATTAGTGAAACAAATGGTTTCGATATGATTGATAGCAAATATACTCTTTATGCAAATCGTTCTGGTTTTGCCGGAATCTGGTGGATGATTCTTAGTGGTCTTGGGGTACTTGTTATCCTTATAATTATATTCGCCTTGCTATTTTCAAAGAAAAAGAAGAAACCAAAGAAAAGAAAACGTAAGAAATAATTTTCTTACTCTTTTTATTTTTTAATTATTATCAAGAACCTTCTTTAAAATACCTAAAAAACATCTCATCAAATGTAGGAATCTCAAATACAAACCAAACTGATTTTTGCCTGTCCTTAGAATCAATGGTTTACTGTGTAAATACAGATTTCCAACTGATTTTTATGAAATTTTATGCTGCTTAATTTTTTTTTATTATGTTCTAAAATCCGGGCAGGTTTCAATAAATTTAGCAATTTCTTTTGCAAAACTTGCAGCTGGACCTAGCCAAACTATGTAATATGGCAGAAAACAAAATAGAATTAATAAAAGTCTCATATAAAATTCATGAATATATCCTCTAACTTCTATTATTGTTTCATTTTCTTTCTGTTTTATTTTTATTGCTGCACTAACAAGATTATCTCTAATTACTAAGAAATTGTTGCCCCAGACTTTCTGAGTTGTAACTTCATACTGGAGATGTTTTCTAAATACCTCCATAGCTTTCTCATGAGTTAGACTAGGATTATGTCCTATGTTTACATTAACCATGATTATCATCCCTCTAAAAAATTATTAGATATTTTATATCTTTATAGAATAAGAGTTTTTCTTAACAAAAATTCCTTTGAATTTTAAATATGTTAATCCAATCTATTATTCCTTTTGAAATGTAGGATTTAGTTTGTCTTAAATTGAAATTAATTTAAACGTAATGAGAATCACCGTGCCAAACGTAGTACAAATTTATCATCTTGGGCTAATATTGCTGCACCACTCCTTCCCCTGGTTAATGGTTCAGCCATAGTGGGAGGACCTAACCCGAAGTCAAGTTTTGTTATGGGCATTCGAGAAAGGTTTGTTACTAGACACTCATTATCAGGATCATAGGGTCGGAGAAGCTCTAATTGCCCAGTTTCTATCCATCCATCCACTTTTCTCAAATATTCTTCATAACTCTGTCGATTCACTACGGGAAATGATTTTCGAATTGTTATAGCAAGCTCTTCAATACTCGATTCGGATACACTTTTTGGTTCAAATGGAACACTATATAGAATGAGTCCATTACCAAAAAACCGTTGTCCTAATTCTGCAACACCTCGTCGAACTTTTTCCCTTTTTCCAGAATAAACTTGACTACTTTTGCAGATAAAATATCATTTGTAGAAATTCTCATTCCTGAACTTTCTAAAACACTCTTTGCTTGATTTCGAGTCTCAGTTACATCTAATTCTAAATAATCTACTTTCACCTTACTCTCAAGAGAGATTGCATCAGGTGGTTTTGCTGAGAAATGAAAAGATGTATGCAATGAACTGCTAATCTTTGGTCGGGAAATAGCTGAGATGATTGAGGGAGCTAAAGGAATTCCTCCTCTTTTGGTTACTGCTGCTAGAACTGAGAGTAAATAGAAATAGCTATAACCATCACCAACAAGGTGATTCATTTTTGGAATTAACACTGTCCCATTTTTATAATGGAGAACTTTTAGGAAAAACAAACGTGGTATTGATTCTGGTAGCATAGTTCTGTAATCATTATATAGAACTTCATGCTCTGTATTAGGATCAAATAATTCATCCACGATAGTTTCTTCAAAACACTCATTCTCAAGATAGGATTTTTCAGCAATAACACCATCTGCGTAGGAACCAAAAGCAGGCCAAAAATGAGCTGATACCTTTTTCAAAGCTCGACGAAGTCTATTTGAGTTTATTTTGTATGGAAAATAAAAGAGAAATTCAATG
>JABLTI010000175.1 GCA_013166835.1 Promethearchaeati archaeon
GCTATTCAACTCTTCAATGATGAGGTTTTTGTTTGTGATCTTTGTTCGGGAGACCCTGAATGTATTAAAGCTTGCACTGAAAAAGCCTTATCTTTAGAACCAAGAGAGGAAAAAACTTCACTATCTGAGTATAAGAACGTCTCAGTAAAGTTAACACCAAGTCAAAAACGATTCGAATATATAAGAAAACAAGGAATCGGATTGCGAAAAACATGGAGGGAGAATCGTGTTTAGATATGGTTTTGGTGGAAGAATTCTCAGAATTAATCTCACTGAGAAGAATTTCAAAATAGAAAGAATTTCCACCAATTGGATTAAACCACTAATTGGAGGAAGAACTGCTAATACTCAGAGACTCTATGATGAATTGGATTCTAACTGTGATCCACTGGGAATGGATAATATAATCATTTTTGGAGTGGGACCACTGACGGGCTCCATTCTGCCTGCTTCAGCTTACTTTATTGTTACAGCTAAATCGCCTCTTACTGGAATTCTAGGTGATTCTGCTGCTGGTGGTTCTTTTGGTCCCGAAATGAAACAAACAGGTTTTGATCAGATTATAATTACTGGGAAAGCAAAAGAACTACTTTATTTGATGATTACTGACAACGAAGTAGAATTTATTCCTGCTACTAATTTAACTGGAAAAACCATAATTGAAACAACTAGTTATATCAGAAAAAAACACAAAGATTATGCAATACAAGTGGCAGCAATAGGCGCAGCTGGTGAACACAAAGTTCTTTATTCAGCCATTGTCTCGAGTGGTAACCGAGTGAATGGTCGCACAGGAATGGGGGCTGTTTTAGGTTCAAAGAATCTCAAAGCGATTGCTATTCGCGGATCTAATCCGGCTGAATATGCAAATCCTACTATTCTCAAACAAGAATCTGAGAAGATTCATTCAACCATCATGAAACACAATGAGTATGCCAAAAGATACCAATTAGGAACTACCATGCTCATGAATGATTTGAATAACATAGGAATTCTACCTACGAATCATTTTCAAGATGGTGTTTGTGATTACATAGAAAAAATATCTGGAGAGAAACTAGCCAATACCTACAAAGTGAAGAATAAATCGTGCTTCAACTGTAATCTTCATTGCTCGAGATACTACATTTGTGAGAACAAAGAAGCAGAGGGACCGGAGTACGAAACTTTGTGCAGTTTTACTTCTAAGATTGGGAGTTCTAATCTCCCCTTTGCTCTTGAGATGAATTATTGGTTAAATCAAATGGGACTGGATTCCATATCCACCTCAGAAGTTATTGCTTGGATCATGGAATGTCAAGAGCGAGGATTAATTCAACCAGATAATTTAGATGGTCTTGAACTTACATGGGGAGATACTGATAAAGTTCGAGAAATCGTAAAGAAAATTACTTTTAGAGAGGGGATAGGGGATAAATTGGCAAATGGTGCTAGAAATCTCTCGAGAGAATTTAGTGAAGAAGCTCAGAAGCTTGTTCTACATGTCAAAGGATTAGATGTCATCAATGGTGATCCAAGAGGGATAAAGGCTTACGGATTAACTTATGCAATTGCCTCTCGAGGTGGGGACCATCTTCGGGCAGAACCATTCTTCGAATTAACCAATCGAAAAGAAGAAGCCAAAAGAAGATTCGGAACTGAAAAAGCAGCTGATAGATTATCAGAGGAAGGGAAAGCAGCTCTTGTTGTCTATTCGGAAAAAATTGCTCTTCTAACAGATAGCATGACTATGTGCAAGAATATTGGTCTCTGTATGGACATCTTAAATTTTGAAAATATTTCTGACCTACTCAATGCTTGTACCGGATTGGATTATACTCCTGATTATCTTCAGAAAATCATGAACGATTCAATTGATTTACAACGAAAACTCAATCAAAAATTCGGAGTTACTCGAGAGGATGATACTCTTCCAGAAAGATTTGTTTCGGAATCCTTGAATCGTGGTCCTACTAAAGGTTCAACAGTTGATATAGATAAGATGGTAGATGAATACTATAAATTACATGAATGGATAGATTAGTTCCTAAATTCTTATAATGAGACACAATTAGTTTGTTTTATGAAAATTGCTTTGTTGTATTTTTCAGGCACTGGTGTTACTGCTAAATTTGCTTCAGATATAGCGAGTGGTTTCATTAAAGCAAATCATATTGTTGATCTACTACGAATAAAAAGAGGTGCTAGATTTAATCTTGCACAATATGATATTATAGGAGTTGGAGCTCCTGCTTACTCATACCGCGCCCCCAGAATTGTAACAAGGATTTTGAGAAAACTAGATTTCAAAGGAAAACCATTCTTTGTTTTTTCTACGAGTGGAGGAGTCCCCGGAAATACGCTTTGGAATTTATATATGGCTGTTTATCGTAAAGCTGGACTATTTTTAGGATCAATAGAAGGTTTTGGGACGACAAATATTAGATCTTGGATGCCAAAAATAGGTGATACAAAACACAAACTCAGTGGTTTAACTAATCATGATTGTGAAATGGCTCAACAGTTTCATGAAATTATAATGGATCGTCTAGACAAATGGCAGAAAAATCCGGATAAAGAGGAAATGAAAAGTATAATTCCTGAAGCTAATTTGATGTATTATATTTGGGCTGGATTTTTTACTTGGCGTTTTGAAATGGCATTTTATGTTGGTATAAAATTTCTAGATAAAGAAAGATGCAATAGCTGTAAACTTTGTGCAACACGCATTTGTTCAAGTGGAGCGATAACACTGAAAAGAAATGATATGCCAAGATTCAATGAATTCCTCTGTGTCGGATGTTCCGGATGCGTGAATTTATGTCCTAAAGATGCTATTTGGACCTTTAGATCAAAGAATCATCAACAATATGATCTGTATAAAGAATACATCCTAAAGAATTAGCTCAATATAACAACGGTATCTAAGGATCTCATCAACCATGATCCAAAAGGAAAGGCAATAACTGTTACAACACAAGCACTTGATAGACTTATTAATAGCAATCCTGCCCACCAACCAATAAGATAGAACCAAATAACTCCTATGACAATCCTCTCTCTAGTTCTCCAAGTATGATGTGACTCACGATTAAATGAAAAGACCATTTCAATTCGATCAAGCATCCAATATCCTACAGGAGCAGAAAAGACCAAAGCAACAAAAACAATCGCAAACAAGTACCAAATGATGGAAATCCACCATCCGAAGAGTGCTGCCCAAAGTATTCGAACAATTAAATTTGCGATTAAATCTTCCAAAATTGCATTCCCAAAAGAAGGTAAGTGTTTTTTTATTTAAAGGATTATTGGATGAGAAAAAATAACTAATTAGTTTCTATTTTTACTTGAATACCTAATTCTACTATTTTTCTGAAGAAATACTTCTCAACTTCTGCTTCTTTCACAGTTCTACCAAATGTTATGTTAAGATTATCACCGAAACTTGTGGCAGAACAACCAGTATTAATTATTGTACTAGGAGCTAAGAGAAAGTTGAAGCTCTCGATTTCATTTGCGAAAGCTTCTGGCATTGTTACCTTTCCGATATTGCTCAGTTTTCCAGAATATAATCGTTCACCCATATTCTCATAGAGAAGTCCACCTAATAATCTCTTAAGAAATAACGGGATGATTCTCATGAGAGGGAATAATTGACCTTTAACATTTCTAGAGATGGATTGTGTAATAGTCTTAGTAGCAACTTCTTTTCTAATCGAATGATGAACTAAATGTAGAATCTCATTGAAACTGTATCTACCAAGTTTAGGATTTAGTTCTGGTGAGATCATAAATGAAAAATTCCTCATGGTCTTAGAGGGATAAAGATTCCTTAAATTAACGGGCACAGCAACACGTATTGGTTTCATATTTCTTTTTCGTTGATGAGCAGGCAAATTGTATAAAACTGATTGAAGAGCATCCAAATAAGCAGAAGTCAGTAATTCAGTTATAGTGACTTTATTCTCTCGAGAAATTTTAAGGATCTCCTTCACTGATACAGCGCCAGTTGTTACATGATATCTCTTTCTTTTCTCACTAGTCAAAGGAGGTTTGAAAGCAACTCCTTGTGTTTTCGGAAATGGAAGCTTTTCACGATAATTCCTTTTGTATGCGCATTCAAATTCCTCGGGATCTGGTACTTGATTTGGTCGGAAAATGTCACTCCAATCCTCAGGAGTAATGCCTCGTAAATGCAAATATTCTGCTACAAGAGCTTTGAGGAAGATCAATCCACCTGTACCATCAGTAAGACTGTGATGGAACTCAATGGCAATACGATTGAAATAGGCTTTCACTCTAAAAGGAAACACACCACGACTATAAACCGGTAATCTCTGACAAGGATATTTGGTTTCAGCAACAATCTTAGGATCATTCTGGTTTTTCTCCCAATAAGCCCAGAAGAAACCCTTTTTGAGATTAACATCAAAATATGGGAAGCGAACCATAATACGATTTAAAGCAGTCTGGAGATTTTTAACATTAATTCGATGTTTTAAGGTACAAGACATTCTGAACATGCTTGGGGATTTATTACTATTAATAAGACTGTAAATAGTAGCAGCATTATCCAACTTGTACCATTTGCGAATCTTTAGTTGAT
>JABLTI010000176.1 GCA_013166835.1 Promethearchaeati archaeon
TCCTGCTGTTCCTACAATAAAAGCTGTGTACATAATTATTTTACCTCACATACGATTTCATTCTGTTATTATCGTAATTTTGGGTTTCTTACCTTTAACTCCTCTCATACTTTTAATGATTTTAATCAATTCTTCCTCAACTTCAACTAGTATTTTCTCTTCCTCTGGTGTACAAGTAGTGGTTGCATGAATTTCAACTTCAATAATTCTCGTATCAGCTGTGCTATAACTCCTAGGATGTGTTTTAAGATATACTGAAGGATATTTTTCTCGTACTGGACTGATAGAAGCTGCTAACTCACTTTCTGGTATATGATTAACAATTATTGATCGCTCAAATAAATGATGGTTGTTTTCGGATGAAAAATATTTGACCATTTCGAAATCAAAAATTGATTTCATTTCCCGAGGTACTCCTGGGAGAGAGAAAACCATTGTGTTTTCTACATGTAGTAATACCCCTGGTGCTGATCCCTCTCGATTCTGTAATGGAATTGCTCCTTCAGGAAGCATAGCCATTCTTTTTCTCTCTTCAGACAAATGTAACTCAAAATCTCTTTGCTTCTTAATATTCAAAATTCGTTGTTTTATTAATTCAAGTGCATCTGGATTGAGTTCTAATTTTTTATCCGCTGCTAATGCTACTGCTTCTAATGCGACATCATCGAACGTTGGTCCCATTCCGCCAGATGTAATTATTATGTTTGGTTGTCTGTTTACTCCTTCTCTTATTGCTTGTTCCATCTCTTTGAGGTTATCTGCAATAGTAGTTATTCTCAAGACAACCCCTCCAATCGTTGAAATTCTTTTTCCGAGCCAATTAGCATTTGTATTCACAGTTTTTCCAATTAAAAGCTCATTTCCAAAACAAATGATTTCAACAGTAATCATCTAACACACAACTTCATTTTCATAATATAAAAGCATCAACAACCATTTGCCATTGTCTTGGTGCAGACATACGAACGCGTTTTACTTGTAGTATTTCTTTAACTTCTCTATTATTCTTTTGAATTTCTCTAGTTAGATCAGCAACTATAATCTCTTCAGGATGTTCATCTTTGACAAATTCAAAGAAATGAATTATCCCTCCTGATTTCTTCAACACATCACAAGCAACATCAATGAACTCAATAGCATAACCAGGAAGATTCATAATTACTCTATCCGCAATATTGGAAAGGTTCTGTTCCTTCACAATTACTCGACTGTCACCACAAATTGGTTTAATTTCCCCTACAAGTTTATTTAGTTTGATATTTTCTTGCAGTAAATTAATTGCTTCAGGATTTATATCAATAGCATATAATGTAGCATTCGCTTTTTTAGCGATTGGAATCACAAAAGGCCCAACACCACAAAAGAGATCAACTACTACTTCATCAGATTTAACTTGTGTAGCAATTCGATTATGCTCTTCACTTAATCTGGGACTAAAATATGCTTTAGCGATATCAACAACTAATCTTGACCCATGCTCTTTGTAAATTGTTCTAGTTTTCTCTTCACCTACAAGAAACTCAATAGGTCTAAGCCTGTTAACTCCACTGATTTTTCCAGTCTTTACATATACTGATTTTATACTTGTATGAACATCTAAAATTGACTTGCCAATTAAATTCTTCTTCTCCCAAAGCGGTTCTGGAATTTCAATAACTACAATATCTCCTATAGTATCAAAACTTCTAGGAGCCAAAACGTATTCTTCTTCAGTTAATATTTCTTGCAGAATTTCCAAATGAGAGTTTGGGTGAATCCTTGCGTTTTCTAGTTGGTCATAATTAACAATGGAATGACTAATTTGTAATTCCTCTAATTCTCTCAACTCACTTTTCGTTAATTGCCTTTTTAAAGGAATAATCAAGTCATTATCAATACTCTTTATTTTCAGTGTGGGATCTAGTAATTCCATATCATGGAGGAATTTTCTAATTAACTCTCCATCTTTCTTCGATGTTTTTATACATAAGGTCATGAAAGCTTCCCACATTTAGCAAATAAACAATGAATTATAGAAATTACTCAGCATAAGTGATTTTAATTATTCGATAACTCGCCAATAATTTTCATAAGGATTTTCTCTGATTGCTTTAACTACTGATTCTTCGGATTTATAGTGGGCTTTTATTGTTGATGGATAAAAAAGCAATCCTTGTATCTTTTCTTCTATTACAGATGAAATATCGATTTTTATTTCCTTCAAGTTTTCTGGAATTTTTTCTTTGGATTTATCTTGAATGAAAATCGGAGCATCTTCATAATAATAAATCTCTACGGGAGACATTATTTTTTCAACTGATTTCTTCACAATATAATGATCAATATGATGTCGAATAGCTTTCGGACAAAAGAGTTCACTCACACGATATTTCCCAATTAAATCTCCTAAACTGATTGCTAAGTCAAGTATCAATTTTTCTTCTTCTTCATTTAATTTTAATGAGAAGAACTCTTCAATTTTCCTTCCGCGAGATAATGCTTCTTTAAAATCTAACTGAACTGATTCTATACCAAATTTCTCAAAGAATTTTTCCTCTGAATGACGCTCCATTTCTTGATCATAGGTAAAAGATTTCCTTGCGTTCATATCCTCAGGTTTTGCTGAAAAAACATTAGCAACAATAGAATCAGAAATATTCATTAATATTAGACCGGAACAAGACCAAGCAATGTCAGCAAAATGTGGAGCTAGGAATAGTTTCTTTTTCATGTTAATCTATACGATAAGCTGTACATCTTTCTATTAAACTTATTTCACGCTAAAATGCTAATACTTTTTTAAACTTAATTTTAAATTTTCTACTCTTTAGCTAAGATTTTACGCCACAGAGCTTCAATGTCATCTTGAATAGTTCTTTCGCCCAATCCTCTTTCACCTAGAGCTCGTACTTTTTGTAAAGCTTCATGAATTAACTGTCTCGCGTCCATAAGATCGAGTTTTGCTCCCTTTAAATCACCAGTTTGAAATTTTTCATGAGCTCCTTTTTTCTTTTCTTCAGCCTTTAATCTAAGCATTCTTTTCTGAGCATTTAACATTTCAGACTTTCTAACATCTTCAGGTATCAACCAATATAACCCTCAAAGATGTTATAGGTTGTTTATAGATAAAAAGCATTTGTTACTTAGTGGAAATTTTACAGATTTTCTTAATTATATCGACAAAAATGGCATAATATGAAATCCTGAAACTTATTTTCAGATGATCTAGGATTTTAATTCATAACAAAATGAATGACAAGCTTTTTTATAATCATCACTGCTATTCGTTAATTGGATGTAACAATGTGCTTAGCAATACCCGCAAAAGTTGTAGAAATAATAAATGATGATACTATCTTGGTAGATTTCGGTGGAGTAAAAAGAGAAGTCAAATCTACATTATTAGAAGATAAAATTAAGCTAGATGATTATGTTTTGGTTCATATTGGTTTTGCAATGGCCATTGTAGATGAAGAAGATGCTCTTGAGACCTTAAGGTTATTAGCAGAGATTGATGCCTTTAATCAAAATATCGAGGGTTTCAGTGAAAGCAGTGAAGGATAGATAAATTACCTCTTCTTCTTAGCTTCTGTTTTTTCCAAAAGCAATTCCAAATATGATTTTCTTTCATTCTTTTCTGGGTCTAAACCCATTTCTTTCAAAGTCTCAAATATTAATTCTCTTTCCTTCACAAAATTAGCTTTATCTTGAATGACCTTCTCGACTTCCAAGTATAACCCTACAGATTCTACATTATCCAAGCAGAATTGCATTTCATTGTAAAGGTATATTTTTCTCTCTTTAGAGACAATAGCTACTTTCAGAAATCCAAGTTCCTCTAATATTTGGGTGGTATTTCTTACATGAGTAATTTCAGTGTTCAACTCAATTCTTGTCTTCGATTTAGGATCGAATTTTGGTCCTTTATAGGTAAGATAAATTCTGTCCCCATCCTCTCTTATGCGGAAAGCCTCATCTGTTTTATTGAAATCTCTTGAGGGATGCTGGAAGTAATGATCTCTCTGATTAACGATTTCCTCAAATAATGCCCCTTCTTCTACAAGCTTAAATTCTATTAATTCGCAATCTTCTACTTTTAGTTTTACTTCAACTTCCACTGTCATTTGTTTCACAAATTGATATTTTTCCCGAAACTTTTTAAGCTTTAGTCATAAATTTCTTTTTCAAAAGAGATTTATCTCACAAAGACCATAATATCTTTGGAGAGGACTAAACGGTTACCGGATGCTCTCGTTAGCAACTGAGGAAGGTCCTTTCTTCCAGGCAAGCGACGCAGTGAAAGCTGTCAGGTGGAAACCTGGCTCTGAGAATAGAAACGCAAAGCGTGTGCGGTTTAACTATGATACTTTGCAGCAATGCTCTGTTGAGATTTCCGTGCTAGAAGTGTTGAAACGACTCATCGTCGCGGAAGCAAGCTCAAATTGTCTTCGATGAATTGCCAAGAGAAGCGGGTTGAGTGCGTAGATTGATACCGTGAGAGGAGCTCATCTTCTGGTGATCCTCGACACAGAAAAAGGACTATTTTCCTCTCCACTAGAATCCTGACTTGACATATAAATTGGTTGCAATCTCATTGTCTTTAACTACATCTAAGAAGATCTCAGAACAAGAATACTTTGTTTGTAAGAAATCTATTACTGCTTTCAAACCTGTTTTTCCATAACCTTTGCCCTGTAAGTTTTTATCTACCATATGTCTTACTATCCAGATTGTCTCATCCTCTGGATTTTTTCCAAAAGCTGAGAATCCAACCATTTTGTCATCATCATAAATTCCATAACACTCAAGAAATGTATGGAATTTTGATTGTG
>JABLTI010000064.1 GCA_013166835.1 Promethearchaeati archaeon
TGTATTCCTTATAGTGCTAAAGGTGGCGAGTTCGAACAAATACAAGTGGATGATAGTCATATTGCTTGTTATGTATTCACTATGGATGTGTTTTTAAAAGAGAAACTTTGTGCACTAGCAATCGTTTTTGATTCCGACGATTATAAAAAGGAAATCGTAAGAGAGTTCTTCGTTGAAACTCTTGCAAACTTGTATGATAAGAAATTGTTGGATTTTGAAAATATTGCAAACCTCCTTCCTGGTCTTTACAAGAAACTCCTCACTTATTTCTATAAATTTGAAGTTAGTTCAACAGTATCTATTGAGATAGATGTTCCCGAAAAAAAGAAAGGACCTAAGAAAGATGATATTGAGATTATAGTGGAGGATGTTTGGGATGGAGACATGGATGACGAGGTTGAAGAGGATGATATCATAGAGGTTCAATTTGAAGATTGATACATGTTTGCAAAATTAAAATTATATGAGTCTTATAAATTTGAAAGTCAAGTTAGTCTACTAAATCCCATTTTCCACATCTACTTCCCCATCTAGCTATTAAATCATTATTTTTACGAATTTCAACAATTTCGCAAATATTGGGACAACCTTCACATTCAAAACCTGTTGTTTCAAATTTCATATCAGGAATATCCCAACCATAAAATGTTGATTTTCTTGGTCTCTTAGTAATTTCTTCTTGTGCAAGAATTGCGGCTCCAATTGCACCCATTACATCAAAATGTTCAGGTATTATTATTTCTTGTTGTAGATATTTTTCAAAAGCTTCTTTCAATCCTTCATTTGCTGCAACTCCTCCTTGAAACATTATTGGTGGTAGAATATCCTTCCCTTTGCCAACATTGTTTAAGTAATTCCGAGCGAGTGCTTCACATAATCCTTTTATTATGTCTGCTGTTGGGTGCCCTAACTGCTGTTTGTGAATCATATCACTTTCAGCAAAAACTGTGCATCGACCTGCAATTGAAACTGGATTGTTTGAGCTGCAAGCTAAACAACCAAATTGTTCAATAGGTATATCTAACCGACTTGCTTGCATATCAAGAAATGAGCCTGTTCCTGCAGCACAAACAGTATTCATGGCAAAATCAACAGCAACGCCATTTCGAATTATAATTATTTTACTATCTTGACCGCCAATTTCCATAATTGTTTGAATATCAGGATTGTAATGCAAAGAAGCCAATGCGTGTGCTGTTATCTCATTTTTTACAATATCCGCACCTATTATTACGCCAGATAACTGTCTAGCACTCCCAGTTGTTCCAGCACTAGATATTTCTAAATCCTTTTTGATTTTTTCTCTCATCAGTTTAATGCCTTTCTGAACCGAATTTACAGGCTTACCTTCTGTTCTAATATAAACTGATTCTATCAATTCCCTTGATTCATTAATTACAGCTAAATTTGTACTTATTGAACCAACATCAACTCCTAAGTAATATTGCTCTCCATTGTCTTTCATTTTTTCTAATCTCCTTTAATTCTTGTGTTATTTTTTCCTTGTATCATTTCTTTTTCGATCAAGTAAATCTGTAAATGCTTCAAGTCTAGTTTTTAACCCAGCTTCACCTGTATGTTCATCCAATACAAGAGAAAGAATCGGCATATCATGTTCTTTGCTTACTTGTGGGATAATACTTCTAGTAATAATTTCAGGCATACAAGTAAAGGGGTACAAATGTATTACTCCATCCCAACCTTTTTCCTTATACATAATTGCGTATCCTAATGATTCTTGCGTCTTCCCGCCAAGACGGTATCCAACGTATGGTTTTGCTTTCCTTATGGCAGTCTTAAAAGTCGGTCTTACAAAGGGGTTTGCTCTCGAACCTATATCTATCCATCTACAAAAAGTAATAGGAGTGTAAGAAATAACTCCTAATTCATTTAGTAGTCTCATTATATCAAGATTTATTTCAGGTTCTACAACAGCGTATAACTCACCAACTACAACAACTTTAAGAGGATCAGCTTTTTTATCAATATCTACTTTTTCAAACATTTTGTGAATTTTTTTCCTTAGTTTTCTGATATTATTCATACCCCTAGTTTCTACAATGATTCTGTATGCTTTATCAGCTACTGCTTGAGCTGAACCTTTAGTGTGTTCTATTGCTTGATAATGGTAAAGATATTTGTCAACTAGATCTATAAACCGATTTTTGATCCAACCAATCTGGAATGCACGAAATGTACCCCAATAGGTTAAACCACTAGTTCGTCTTTTCATTTCTTGAATAAAACCAAGTGGTTGATTAAAATTCAAATAGAGAAATTCAAAATCATAACCGAGATCTTCCAATATTAGTTCATAAAGGGGAGTATAATAACCAAGTCTACAGTAGTCAACAAACAAGGTTCCTACAAGTTCAAATGCACCTTGCTCTAACACTTCAAGAAATGATCCAAGTAGCATTTTAAATGGCGTACACATCCACTCAGGTGAATGACGAGATCCAAGTTGTTTTGTCTTATAAGATGGTTTGTTTGGAACAACAACATCTTTTCTACCCATTTCATAACATATAGATTCCATTACATATGTGAAAGTCCCAACATGTGGAAATGATATTGACATTTTTTCCCCCTCAATTTATTTTGTATCTTGATTTTTTTTCTCCTACTAATTATACATGTACTTTTGTAGCAATGTAAATTGGTTCTTCTTTTGTACTTCTTCTCAACATATCTATGAAAGCTTCAATTCTCGTTCTAAGACCTGCCTCTGCAGTTAATTCATCAAAAACTAATTGTAACAATGGCATTTCAGGATCTCTTTTAGAGAATTGAGTAGCCATCTCTCCGGCAATTGAATCTGGACCACAGCTAAAAACCATTATGTGGATTATTCCATCAATAGTCTTGCTTTCTATGAAGTGCATAATTGTGCCTAAAATTTCTTTTTCATAATCAAAATAGAGTCTAAAGTTCAGCTTATCAATTTGTCTTTCTATCAAATTTCTAGGCATTTGTTCAGAGGTAATTAAATCTATACCATGATTTTGCAAAATTTTGCGAATGTTTAGTGATGCAAATGGATCATTTAATACATATGAATGACCGACTAATGCAAGTTTAAGCATTCTTTCATTTTCTTCAATGATTGGAGGATCGTTCAGAGTTAGTACAGATTGTTCCCATTTTAGGAGGGATTCTTCATCGATAATTAATTTTTTCTTATATTGTTTATGCTCTCTCAGAGCAAGTCTAAATGCTTTAATAATTCTGAAAGGATTCTTTGTGAAATATAACCCTACTCTATAGGCTTTAATGAAGAAACTTAATTTTCCATCTCTACCTTTTGCCATATTATAATGTGGCATTATTATTGGTGGCAAATCAGGAAACATTGATCTTAAAACTTCAGCTAATCCGATAAATTTAGGACAGCCAACACAGTCTTTGTTTTCACTGCCAAATCGTGGGATAAAGAGATAATCAACTTGATCCTTAATTGCCATGGTATGACCAAAAAAGAGTTTTGTTGAATAGCAATCTTCATTTGGAGCTATTCTTGCGGAATCACTTTTAATTTTTTTAGTGGTTAAAGGTGAAATAATGATTTCTGCTCCCAGTTCATTAAAAAATGTCTTCCACATATCAGCGAATTTAAAGTAAATTAAAGCTCTTGGTATACCAACTTTCTTCATTTTTTAATCGCCTGTTTTAATCTTATTACATATTCTTGAAGATATATTTAGAAGCAGATTTAAACTTGAAGAAGCACTCTCCATCTCAATTGTTTCTTAATATTGATTTAAGTATAAGTTGTTTTGACAAACTTTTTCTTGTGTAAAATGATTATAATACAACAACTAAAGAAAAATCTTTTCCAAAAAAGATGCTTTTATAACTAATAATTATTTGTTTGACATTAATTAAGAGATTCACAGTCATAAAAACAATATCAGTAACAACTATATAGGTAAACTTTATTAGAACTTCCGTATTTCTATTTACTACTTAAATTCATAATGTAGATTATTTCAGGAGTCTAAAATTGATTTCAGATAACGCATTGGCAATTATATTAGGTGTTTTGGCAAATTCAATTTATAATATAGGATTAGTTTTCAAAAGAAAAGGAGCTTGCACTCTACCTGAAATTGAGAAACAATCTGCATGGCAAAATATTAAGAATTTTGCAAAATGTAAATCATGGGTTTTCGGATTCTCTTTGACTATTGTTCAATGGTTTCCATTGATGTATGCAATAAAGATTGGTTCTTTGTCACTTGTTGCTCCAACTATGGCTATAGGTTTTATTGTTTTAGTTATCTTTTCTTGGCTTTTTCTTAAAGAACCTATTAGGATTGTAGAAATAATTGGCATATTAGTTGTTATGGGTGGACTTGTTGCGTTATATATCATTGCCCCTATTGAGTCTGGTAATTATAATCTTGCACAAATGACTGATTTCTTTAGAGAGATCAATGCAATTGCTTATCTTTGTGTATTTGCCATTATTATTGGTATTCTTATTAGTGTAACTTATGGGAGAAAATATCCCCAAGCAGGTGGAATACTTGCTATGGCTTCTGGATTAACCTATGCAACTGCTACAATATTTGCTAAAGGTGCTATTGGCAGTTTGACATTTGCTAATGCAGCTGATTTTCTAAAAAATTCGTTAAGTGCTTGGCAGTGGTGGATATATCTTATCTTGATGTGTTGTGGGTATTTTGTTGCTTTTACATCACAACAAATAGCTTTACAAAAAGGCAAGGCATTAGTTGTTTCTCCAACGATTGATATCATGAATCTTTTTATGCAAGTAATGGCAGGAATTTTTATTTTTAATGAATGGCTTGTTATTTGGTATAGTCTAATAACATGGCAAAAAGCTCTGAAAGTTATTTCAATCATTATGATTATATTAGGTGTCGCAATACTTTCATTCTTTTCTAAGAAAGATGAACTGATAACTGAAGATGCTGGTACAGAAAAAAAGACAGAAGATGAATCTGAAGAGAAAGCATCACAGGAGCTAGAAGAAGAAAAGGATGAAACTGTAATTATTAGCTTAGAAGAAAAAATTGGGAGTACTTCGATAAAGGAGCCAAAAAAATCTGCCGGAAATATCAAAAAATAGTGCAATTGGTAAAAAAAAGGAAATCACACATGTTGATTGAATATTTCTAATAAACTTTTTATTGTATTGTTACACTTGTTATCAACGAAATATTAACAGGTAGTTTTGAGAAATGGATGCATTAGAGTTACTAAAATCAAGAAGAAGTATTAGAAAGTACAAATCAACTCCCGTTGAAGATGAAAAAATTGAGAAATGCATAGAAGCAGCTAGATGGGCCCCCTCTGCTTCAAATAAGCAACCATGGGAATTCATAATTGTTAAAGATGAGAAAATGCGAAAGAAATTTGCTGAGCTACATCCTTATGCAAAATTCGTTGCAGAAAGTCCAGTGGTATTTGTACCATTAACTAATCCAGAAATTCATCCAAAATATCATATGTCTGATACTGGTTCAACAATCATGCATTTCATGATCGAAGCTCATAGCTTAGGTTTGGCTACTTGTTGGGCAGGAGTTATTGGCGCTTCTTTTGAGTCTGAGTTAAAGAAATTGCTCAATATTCCCGATCATCTCAATATTATGGCAATAGTTGCACTTGGTTATCCTGACCAAACTCGAGAATCTTCAAGAAAACCTTTAGACGAACTAGTTCATTGGGAGAAATATTCTAAATAATAATCATCTGGAGAAAAGAAAAGAATGCTAGTATTCAAGATATTAGCAATTTTTGGGATGTTAAGTCCAATTATCTATACATTAATGTGGATACTTGGAGGTTTTATCGTCCCAGAGTATAGTCACCTACACAAAGATATCAGTTCTTTATTTGCCGTTAAAGCACATAGAAGATGGTTGTTTCAATCACTAATGATTGTTTGTAGTGCGTTTTTATTGATTTTCTTTGCTAGTTCTCAATGGGCAACAAATAATGGTGAAGGATCGATTGTTGGGTCAGTTCTCTTCATAATTAGTAGTGTTATGGGTTTACTTGTTGCTTGTTTGTTCCCATTAGATGAAGGAGGTCTACCCACTGCTTGGCGAGGTAAAGGACATGTAATCTTAGTAGTTGGTATGGGAATCCTTCAGATTGTTGCGATGTTCTTTATGTTCTTTAGATTAAGATTAATTGTTGGTTGGAATGGACTTGCTATTTTCACATTAGTTGCAGCTATTGTCTCGTTAATTCTAATTGGTATAATGAGTTTCTTTGGAGGTAAACCTTACATGGGTTTGACTGAGCGATTCATGGCTAGTTCCTATCAAATCTTCTACTTTGTTTTTGCTCTAGTAGTGTATCTTAACAATTAATTCAAGTAATCAAATAGTAATATGAAATTGAAAGATATTAAAAAATGAAAAGAAAATTAATTTCTGCGTTACTCATAATACATGGACTAATACATTTACTATTTGAGTTCATTATCTATGATACGGCAACAAGTGAATATGTGGGTTGGTCAAGTTAGTCATGGTTGTTGACAACCCCATTTGGAGATCTAGCTGTTTTAATTATAGGACGTATTATTTGGGGTTTAACTATAGCTGGTTTTGTTGGTGCTGGAATAACACTTATTCTTAAAAAGAAAATATGGAGAATTTTTGACATAATTGCATCAGCAATTTCACTTATCGGTTATTTTCTCTTCTGGGATGACTTAGCACCTATTCCTTATTATTGGGTTGTGGGACCTATTGTAGCAGTTGTAACACTTGTAGCATTATTGACATTTCGTTGGCCAAAGGATGAAAATCTTTTTTCACTAAAAGAGGAAAATAAAATTTAAATGTTTAAAAACTAAGTCACATATAGTTACTTAAGGGTATATTTTGGATTTTGCAAAAATGGGGTACGAAAATAATCAACTATATAAAACTGATTTTAGTAATAAGATGAATTTAGTAAGAACAGGTTTGATACTTCAAACTATATTTATGTCCCTACAAATTCTTGCAGTATTTCTAAATTTAATTGGTATATCCTTGTTTATTTATTTTAGTTTATTTGGAATTGTATTTTATTTTGTCTATTTTGCATTAGCTATTGCTTCAATCGTTTTATTTGCTAGTGGTTTCTACAAACTATCTAACTATTTTCCGTTTGACATGCAAAACAAAACGCGAATATCTGCGACGCTATTAATTTCTTTTATAGCATTTTATGAAATAAAAGATTAGAATTAAACAAGAATGGGTCTAAAATGAAGCAAGAACAATTAAGATACTTTCATTCGCAAAAACAATCACTTAGCATTAAAGCAAACAAAACTGACTTTGGAAAAATAATCAAGGATCATATAGGATTGCATTCAACGGATTATTTAACACCATATTTCTCTTTATGGGCACGAGTTAAGAATTTTGATCCTGCAGATTTATTCAATGCCATTTCTAAAGATAAAACAGCAGTGAGAATGAGAGCATTCCGAAGAACAGTTTTTGTAGTTCATCGCGAGAATTTGGAGATTATTATAGGGTCCATGATACTCTTCCTTGACAAACATAAGCGGAATAACATAAAAGATATGGAAAAGATGGGTATGGAAGAGGGAAGTTATGAGAGGATGAGAGAGGACCTCATAAAATTACTAAGAAAAGAATCTCCATTAACAACAAGTCAAATTAAGAAAAAATTATCAAGTAAATGGTCAGGTGAATGGATTAAAGCATCTCTTCATCTACTAGAATTTGAGGGTATGATTGCTAGAATAGGTCAACGATACATAAATGATAGAACCATAAAATATGGTTTATTTGAAGATTATATTCAGGAATTAAAAAGGGAAACATTCGATACTGAGAAATCACTTAAGATGCTTTTCAGGAAATATATTCAGCAATTTGGGCCAATAACAGTTGATGATTTTAGTTGGTGGTTACCCTTAACCAAAACACAAACGAAAAACATCATTGATTCTATGAGAGATGATATCGAAGAGTTCGAGTTTAATTCTAATCAATATTTAATGCTCAAAGATGATTATAAGAACTTGATGAATCTTGATGAGTCAAAAATTGACTTTCCAGTTGTAAATTTCCTTCCTTATGAGGATCACTTTGTTAAAGCATATAAAATAAGGAATTGGTATCTTTCAGGTGAAATTTTTCCGAAATTAAACATAGTTGGAACCATACATATGGGACAAATTCGACCATCCATCTGGGTGAATGGTGCAATTAAGGGTCGATGGGAGATTGATTTTGTTGATGCTAAAAAAACCGAAATGAAAGTAGAAATTGTCCATTTAGAGAGAGAAATTAGTAAATCTAAAGATTTAACTCAATTAATTGGAGAACAAAAGAAAGAACTTGAACATTTTGCGAATGAAAAATTAATACCATTAATGAAAAAGAATTAATGAGTTAATTTTTCTGGCAGCTCAACTTCTTCAAATTTATCTTCTTTCATTTTTTGATGAATAACGAATATTGTGCTTCCAAGCCAGAAGAAATATAGAATCGAAGCTATCGATGCCATAAAGATTAGTACACTACCAAAACCTGAAGGGATAAAGACACCTAGTTGTCCTAGACCAAGTATTGCTGTGAATATCGCTAACCAAGTTGAGGTTTCTTTTGTTAACTGATATTTGAAGCTAAGAAATCCAAAACTTCCTGTTCCAATTGTGAATAATAGGATGTAAGCAATCACTTGAAAGATATTAATATAGAAAATCCAATTCTCAAACTTTGCCAGTAATAGAGATTTCAATGGTTCAATAGCCACATAATAATCTGGAGCAATTTGGAAAATTATAATTAACTTCGGGATAATTAAACCAATTATTAAGAGTGAACTAACGATAGAAGTAATTGTTGGTAAAAGTAACCAATTTTTAACTTCTTGTCTAATTTTAGAATAAAAAACAAAGAACAAACTAATTGTTGCAGGTAAAATAAAAACTGCACTGATTAAAACCATCAAAGAATCAATTGTATGAATGACCATTCCATCTACATAATTTAGGAGGAGTTCAGGATAACCGCCTTCAGGTAATTGTCGAGTAATAAGGAAACTTGTAACTAATTTACCAATGAAAGAAACTACTACGATTGCTATTGAAATTAATCCCATATAATCAATGATACTTTTTTTTCTAGTCAAATCAAAAACTCCTCAACTATCCACTAAATTATGTTAGCTTCTCGAATAGATAGGAACAATTCCTATTAAATAGCTTTCCAACAAAATTGAAAAGAAGGAATTACATCCCTTCTACTGCTTTCGCATCTTTTTCTTTCCGGATGATCATGATTATACCTATTGCTATCATCCAAACCAGCATTAGTCCCAAAGAAATCATCGTTACAATATCAAATACTTGTTTTACTACTCCGGTGCCCAAAGTTCCAAGTAAACCTAGACCTAAAACGCCAGTACCAATAGCTAACCAGTTTATCCATTTTGGTAGGATTGATCGCTTCAAATCTATGATAGCAAGTATTGCCAATCCAGTAGTTAAAGTCAATATTGTTCCAATAATTATGAAAAAGTCTTCAATAACTCTCAATGTGTGCGTTAAGACTTGTAGAGACGCTAGAACCGATGGATCGCTTTCAGCAATATATACAGGAGCAATAAAATGTGAGATAACTAAAGGAATAACATAAGCTAAGGTTAGAAGTACAACTCCATGATAGATGATTGCTGCCGGAATCCATTGCATTGGACCTTCCTTTCGTAATAGTTGATAATAACCAAGAATAGCTGGAATTGTAAATAGAGATCCTAAGATACCAAACCATCCGTATACTGACATTAATCCTTTTACTGCATTCCAATCTAAGATATATTGATCCATTGTAGCTAAACTCTCAGGTTTGCTAATTCCTGCGATAAGAATGAAAATAACAGTACCAATATAGCTAACTGCTGCAATAATAGAACTAATACCACAAATTTTGATGAATTTATCATTCGTCATAGGAAATATTTGATTAGATTTCCTCTTATTTAGTTTGTGCTTTTTTATCTAATGCATTAGGATTCTTGAGATACATTTAATTTACTTAATTAGCAAAAAGCTAAAAGAGACCATTTGTCTATTGATTCCATAGGATTGTGAAAAGTACGAAGGCTACTGCTTTAGCTAATTCCAACACTGCCTTGATCAAGTATTGGGGAAAACAAGATGAAAAACTAATACTTCCAATGACTAATAGTATTTCATTAACAGTTGATTCTTTATCTACTACAACTACTGTTGAATTCTCAGAAAAATACCAAGAAGATCATTTCTTTCTTAACGATGAGAAACAAACAGGAACTGCGGAGAATCGAGTGATTGAACATTTAAATTTACTTAGGTCAAAAGCCAAGATGAATTTGAAAGCAAAAGTCATGTCTCGAAATAATTTTCCAACAGCAGCAGGTTTAGCTTCTTCAGCATCTGGCTTCGCAGCATTAACAGTAGCATCCTGTAAAGCATTAGATTTGAAGTTAAATCAAAAAGAACTTTCCATGCTTTCCAGAAGAGGTTCCGGTTCGTCTGCAAGATCTATTTTTGGTGGATTTGTTGAGTGGATAAAAGCTGATGAAGCAAGTGAATCTTATGCAAAACAATTAGCAAATAAAGATCACTTCGATATGCGAGATATAGTTGTTATATTTAAGCAACAAAAACGCGAATTTTCTACTCGAGAAGCAATGAAGATTTCAAAAGAAACAAGTCCAATGTTTAAAGCTCGTTTAGATGTTGTAGAAACATCTTTGGATAAAATGAGAAAAGCAATAGAACAAAGGGATTTTACATTGCTTGGTCAAACTGCTGAAGCAGATTGTAATTTAGTACACTCAATTGCTTTAACATCTAAACCTAAACTCTCGTTTTGGATAGATGAAACTGTAAAGATAATCAATCTTATCAAGGATTTTCGAAAGGGAGGAATTGCGGCTTATTATACGGTGGATACTGGTTCAAATATGCATATCTTGACTCTTCCTCAATTTGCTGCTGAAATAGAAATGATTTTGAATAGAATACCATATATTGTAAAAACGGTTGTTTGTAAACCAGGTGATGGGGCAAAAATAATTGATAATCACCTATTTTAATAATTGAATAATTACATATTACTGATTAAAATGACAGTAGTTAGTTCAGCTCCTGGAAAATTAATCCTCTTCGGAGAACATGCAAGTAGCAGAGGAAAACCTGCAATTGTTTTTGCTGTAAACTCGAGATTAACTGTTATTCTTAAAGAACATAATTATCCGAATAAAAACATCCTTCTTACTAGTAGAGATTTCAATGTTCAACGAGCAGAATATCCATCTGGTAGATTAAATATTGTTAGTAAAGTAATTTCTACTTTTTTTGAAGAGACTCATCTTAACCCAGAGCAGTTTCAATTAATAATTAAATCTAGAATTAAGCCCGGTTTTGGTAGCTCTGCAGCAGTAATTGCGAGCGTGTTAGGAGCTCTCAATTCTTATTATGAAACTAATTTTTCTAACAGAGAATTATTGCGTTTAGGTATAAAGGCAAATTATGAGATTAAGGGGTATGGTAGTGGTTTAGATATTGCTGCTTCAATTTATGGTGGATTAATTAAATATCAAGTTGATTTAGAACCCGAGTATCTACCTTTTGAAAAATTAGAGTTAATTGTTGGGAATACTGGAAAAAAAGCACCAAGTGGTCCTATAGTAAAATCTGTGAAAGAGATGGAAGCAACTAGTCCAAAGGAAATAGAAGAAATTTTCAATGAAATAGAACAAATAACAAACGATGCAGAACATGCTATTAAACAAAAAGATCTACAAAAAATAGGTCAATTGATGAATGATAATCAAGAATTGCTTAGAAAACTCAATGTTAGTTCTGATGTGATAGAAGAAATGATTCAGTCAGCACTAAATGCTGGTGCTATTGGGGGGAAAATATCTGGAGCCGGAATTGGTGATAATATATTAGTTTTAGCTCCAAGTGAAAAGAGAGAACAAGTAATTAATGCTCTTAATAAGACAAAGGGAAAAGCATTACACTATATTCAAATTGAAAAAAATGGACTAATGGTTTCGAGTGAAAAATAAGAAAATATGAAAAAAAAGGAATTAATGTTAAATTCCTCTAGTTTAGTCAATCCATTGTTCTTCTGGTCGTCGCTCTGGAATACCTTGAGGCATTTTACCAGTAGCATGAAATTCTGGTGTAGTATAAAGTCCACAATAACAATGACCAAATTCTTCTTGATCTGGTACACAGTAAACACACGGACACAACACATCAGAATCAACTTCTTTGTTACCTTCAATTAATCTGCATGGGCAACCAAAATACCCATGAGTGTTGTAGTTAGATGTTAATCCTTCGATAAGAATTTCAAGAAATTCTTTATCTGGATGTAAATGCCATCCTTGTTTTTCAGCAACCATTTCTATGAATTTACGAACTTCTTTTTTTGTTTTTTCCTTTTTAGGTGGGGGCATCATTTATACACTCATTTACAATTTTTCTTAAGCTTCTAGAAATGCATCTTTCCATTTAGCTTCTGTGAAACCAACCAAAACTTTATCTCCACCGTCAACCACGACGAATGGGAATCCTAATCTTTCTTCGAATTTATCTCTTAAATCACGTTTGAGTTTCATTCTTTCATCAGGTTTAAGTTGATCTACATAGATGTATCTAAAAGTTATTTTGTTGTTCCTTAAGAAATCTAATCCTCTTTTACAGAAACCACACGTTGACAAAGCATATACTTGTATGTCGCAAGGATTCTTTTCTCCTTCTTCTTTAACGAAATTTAAATTTTCATGCATTGATTTTAACCTCGAATTGCTGTCAAAAGAAGATTCTTCTTTAATATAATAAAAGCTTCTGAGAAAGAAAATTAAGTTATAGCTACTGTAAACAAAATAAAATTAATACAAATTTACTTTTCTTATTCTACAGGAGCTTCTTCCGCCTTTTTCTTCTTCTTTCTTCTTTGTGTAAGGGCTAGAATTAATCCAAATGTCAAAATAAAAACCATGAAGCTACCAAAAATAATCAAATACAACCAAGGTTCACTTGCTGCCAAATTAACCATTTCAACATATCTCCTATAACTGCATTTTTTAATATGTTTATTAGCTTCATTGTTTTTTAATCCATCGAAGAAAAACATCTGTTTTTCAAAAAACTGCTTTTCTTTATTAATCGATAAATTTTAAATGGATTCACTTTTTTGTTATGTTATAACAATATGTGAGTGTTTGCAATGCCTGATAAAGAATTAATAGATTTTATAGAAGAGCAAATAGTTCTGGAGAAAAAAATCGTCGATATTTCTAAAAAAAGTGTCGATGATATAAAGAATGTCTTAGTAAGAGAACTCATTAGAGGGATAACTATGGATTCTAAAAAACACGCTTTACTTCTCACAGCATTAAAAGGAATGCTTGAAGGACCAACTCCTTTAATTGAGGAAGAGAATTTTGATGTGATAAAAGAAACCATTGAGAAACACATTGAACTTGAAGCAAAAGCAATTGATACTTACAGAAGTTTACTCAAAGCATACATTGATGATGAAAGAGTCAAAATGATCATTAGTGAAATTCAAAAAGATGAAATCCGTCATCATGCATTCTTACAAGTATTATTAAAAGTAATAGTTGAGAAAGAAACTTTGACTAAAGATTTACTTGAAGATTGGTTATTCAAATATGCCCCTTTCCATGGTTCTCCTGGTGGATAACCAAAGGGAAGCAAAGAAAATATTTGAGATCTAAAGGAATTTTTTCGCAAATTTCTTCAGGTCTCGTTCTCTTTTAAAAAGAGGTTCATTACTTTTTTGATATAAATCATGTTTCTCAAGGAAAGTTGGTTTATCCTTTACATAGAAGATGCCCAGTGGGAATTTTTCTATTTCTGAAGCTCTTCTCAGTGCTTCAAATCGATCTGTAGGATCATGACTTTCTTCTAAATAGTAAACCCGTTCTTTGAACCATTGATAGGTGTTTAATTTATTAAAAGAAACACATGGTTGCAAGATATCTAGCAAAGCGTAACCTTTGTGTTGAATTGCTTGTTTCATCATTTCTTTCATATGCTTTGTATCGCCTGCATAAGTTCTTGCGACAAATGAAGCATCAAGACCAATAGCTATTGTTAATGGATTAAATGGATCAAGAATAACTCCTTCAACTTGTACACCAGTCTTCATCCCAATTCGAGATGTTGGAGAGGCTTGTCCTTTAGTAAGACCATAAATCATGTTATTGTGAACGATATTAGTAATGTCAGGATTTCTTCTCACAGTATGTATGAAATGATTTCCACCTTCTCCGTAAGAGCACCCATCTCCACTCTCAGCAATAACAATTAGATTTGGATTCGCAGCTTTAATTGCCCAAGCTGGGGGTAGTGATCTTCCATGTAAGCCATTGAAGTAATTACATTTTAAGTATTGAGGTATTTTAGCTGCTTGTCCTATTCCAGAAACCATAACGAGGTCTTTTGGTTGTATATCTAATTCAACAAGTGTTTCTTGAAGTGTTGTTAGAATTGGATAATCACCACATCCCGGACACCAAGAAATATCAATGTCACCCATATCGAATCTGTTTGTTTTCTTGCTCATTTTTTGTCCTCCACAACTTGTTTGATTTTTTCCGTCAGCTCTTCAACCGAGAAGGGCATACCAGTAAACTTCAGTATTTTATTTTCAATCTCCAAACCAGCATAGATTTTGATTAGTTTACCGAACTGGGATGTCACATTATTTTCAACAATAATGAGTTTCTTTGCTTTCTCAAGATATTCTTTTGTTTTCTCATGCAATGGATATACTTGCTTGAAATGAAGAAATGAAATATTTTTGTCTCCAAATGAAGTTAGTGCTTCAGTAATAGCATTACAAGTAGATCCCCAACCAATTACAAGCGTATCATAATCTTTACCACCTATTAGGTCGGGAGGAATTACGTTCTTCTTAACTTCCTCAAGTTTCTTCAGTCTTTTCTCAACCATTTTCACTCGAGTATTATCAAGATCCTCTGTTATGAACCCATCTTCGTCATGTTCATCACTGTCAGCTCTAACTAATCCATCTCCGAAACCAGGTATTCCTCGAGGTGATATGCCATTTTTTGTTAGTTTATATCTTTGATAACCTTCTTCTGTTTTTATTATGTGTTTGTCTATAGAGACATTGGATAAATCCAAAGAAGGGATATTATAGTACAAATCTACGAAAAACTGATCTGTTAAAATGATCACGGGAACTTGGAATTTCTCAGCTAAATTGAAAGCTTCCTGTGTAATATAGAAAGCATCTTTAAGTTTTCCAGGAGCTAAGATTATTCTTGGAAAATCTCCATGGCCACTATATAATGCTAATTCTAAATCTCCTTGTTCCGTTCGAGTAGGCAAACCAGTAGCTGGACCAGGTCGCTGTGCAATGTGAATAACAATAGGTGTCTCAATCATTCCACTCAAACTTATTCCCTCACTCATCAATGCAAAT
>JABLTI010000065.1 GCA_013166835.1 Promethearchaeati archaeon
TTTAATTCTTTATAATTCTCTATTTTTGCACCGCACTTGAAGCAGAACCCGTCGGCAGTTGTTACCGCTGTTCCGCAACTCACACAATATTTTTTGTCCAAATCAATCACATTCTCGTTTTAGTTACCACCGTAGTGGTGTATAGACATAGTCTAATCTCCTATTTAAACCATTTAAAATAAAAAAAAAGGAGAAATTAAGAGTAAGAAAAGACAATTCTACTGAAAAAGAATTGATCTAATTCCAAATAATATCTGTCTGTGTTCCACAGTTTTTACATAGGAAATCTTTTGTTAGGTTTGTTGTGTTGGTAACATACCCGCTTCTTTTTACTACCAATGTTCCACAATTTTTACAGTGAGTATCATTACCTCGCTCGCCACGAATATTTCCTAAATAAACATACTGAACACCGGAACGAAGAGCCATATCTCTAGCTTTGAAAAGAGTATCAACAGGAGTTGCTGGGAGATCCACGTTATAATTCGGAAAGTATCGAGAAAAGTGCAGAGGAACATCTGAACCAAGTTCAGTAACGACGAAATCGATTAGTTCTTGCAATTGTTCATCGGAATCATTCTTTGAGGTAACAATTAGATTTGTTATTTCAAGGTGTACTTTTTGTTCTTTCATAATTTTGCAGGTTCTCAGAACGGCTTCTTGACGGGTAACACCACACATTTCCTTATAGAATCCCTTGTCACCTTTCAAATCAACATTCGCACCGTCAATAAAAGGGAGTAGTTCTCTCAATGGTTCTTCTTCAATGTACCCATTTGTTACTAGGACATTTTTCAGTCCTTTTTGATGAACGATTTTTGCAGTATCCAACACCCACTCATACCAAATCAAAGGTTCATTGTAAGTATAAGCAACAGTAGCACATCCAGATTGCACTGCTTCCTTGGCAGCTTCTTTTGGCGATAGTTTTTTTAGACCATACAATTTTGACAGAATTGACAAAACAAATTACATCCAACCGTTCCATAACTATAAGCACAACTACCTGGAAGAAAATGATACAGAGGTTTCTTCTCTATTGGATCCCTTGCCCCAGAAGTAGTTAACCCATAATTCGTAGAGTAGAGTTTTCCATCTGTATTTATCCGAACATTGCATTTTCCTTTTTCACCTGGTTTTATTAGACAAAGATTCGGACATAATCTGCATTTCACTTTCGAATTTTTTTCTTCAGTGTAATACATGGCATTGTGCAGATTAATCATATACAAATTCCTCTAAGAGTACAAACATCGAAGTTGTTAATTAGTTAAACGGTTAGAAAATAAAAAGAAAAAAAGTTAGAATCCTTGAAGAAAATTTTTAAGAAGACAAAAACCTAATTTCTGCGGTTTTTCTTGAGTTCTTTCTTTAATTTTTCATCAAGTTTCATTTCATAATCTGTTATTCCTGCTTTGAACTTTTCAACAATACCTGAGTCATCCTTCACAAGTGCTGTTTCAAGAACTTCCCAGAATCTAGTAACGGGAACAATTTTTACTTGGTCTTTCTTGTCCGCACCAAGGACAATGTCGCTGTAGTTTGCTAAGGGAACAATAACAGTTTTTATGCCAGCTTCGATTGCTGCTTCTGTTTTGAAAGTAGCACCACCAATTGGTAATACTTCTCCTCGAATAGATAGAGAACCAGTCATTGCTATATCCTGTCGAACTGGAATATTTGTTAGAGCTGAAACGACTGCAGTAGCAACAGACACACTTGCACTATCACCTTCAATTCCTTCGTAAGATTGCAGAAATTGAACGTGAACATCATGCCGAGAAAGATCAATACCAGTGTATTTTTTAATAATTGCACTAACATTTAGAACAGATTCTTGGGCAATTTCACCCAATTTACCTGTAGCAATAATCTTTCCTTCTTGGCTACTGAGGGCGGGAGTTACTTCTGCTTCAACATTCATAACAATACCACTACGGTCACCCATGACTGCTAAAGCATTAACTCTACCAGTAATGGCTCCTTCATTTAGAATAATTTGATAGGATCGCCTATCAGCTATGAATTTTTCAGCAAGCTGTTGTTCTAATGGTCCTGCAAGAGTTTTAGCAGCAGTAACATGATCAACATTTACAACAGTTGCATTTTTTTCTCTAGCAACATCGCCAGCTGCACGAATTAATCCACCCATATCTCTAAACATTAAGGTTAAACCGTGTTTCCTTTTTGCTCGACGTCTAAATTCTCGGATAATTTCCTCAACTGCTTCTTTTGTAAAGTGTGGGATTCTGCCATCCTTTGATACTTCTTGAGCAACAAATCTCACTATTTTGTTTCGGTTTTCAAGGGTGTCAGGCATGTCTAAGTCCATATATACTTCATATCCATACCCACGAATTCGTGATCGAAGAGCTGGATGCATATTTGCCATAGTCGGCAAATTACCAGCGGCAATAAGTATGAAATCACAAGGAACAGGATCTGTTCGTACCATTGCACCACTGCTGAGCTCGCTTTGACCGGTTATTTGGAATTCTTTTTCTTGCATTGCTGTGAGTAATTGTTGTTGGGTTCTCATACCAAGAGTGCTAATTTCATCACAAAAGAGAACACCTTTGTGGGATTTATGAATAAGTCCGGATTCCACCCGTTCATGTGCAGGAGTTCCTAAACCACCAGATTGGAAAGGATCATGGCGTACGTCTCCTAAGAGAGCTCCAGCATGAGCACCAGTAGCATCATTGAAAGGTGCATGAGTTTGTTGACTTGTATCAACAAGTAACTTCGGTACCAGGTTTTCAGACCGACTCCGTAATTGATTCATTATAAGGAATGAGAAGAACGAAACAAAGAGTCCCATTAAAACCAGTGTTGGTCGGCTATCAGGGTCGCTTAAAGGAACAAAAATTACATACAACATAACAGCTAATGGAATAATTAAACTAATGATCATTCGCAAGTTCTGCCCTTTAGCTGATTTCTCAGTATAACGATCAATAATACGTCGACCTTCTCCAGAACCAATAGTAACTATTTTTGGAGTATTTGGATCTTTTCGATTAGGAACACAAAGAATGTCTTCAAGATCCTCTCGAGGTAACAACTCTGCCATAGCTGCTCCAAGCATACTCTTTCCAGTTCCGGGTTCCCCAATTAAAAGCACATTCCTTCTTTGAATGGCTGCTTTCTTCACCAAGTCAACAGCTCGCTGTTGCCCCAAAACTTGATCAATGAGACGAGTTGGAACCGGAATCTCTGCAGTAGTTTTAATGCTAACATCAATTAATGGTTCATCTTTTGCTGTGTCAACTTTTTTTGTAGCAGATTTGGTCATTTTAATCTCTCAATTATAATAATAATTTACTGTGCGATCGCTTCTTTCTTTTGAAAGAATAAAGACAATGTCATTTCTCTAATGATTATTAGAGCCCTTTTCTTTTAAAGACTAACAATCACTTTGATTTTCCATTTGCCTATTTTCTTGTTCTCTTAATGGTATTCTGCTGAGTATAATAAAAACTCTACTAAAATGATGATTATTCTTCTTAGTAATTGCTTTCTTTTTATCCCTTTCTTCCTGTAAAGGGGAAATTCAAGACTAATGTAAACCTTTTAAGTTGATATCGATAAACCGTTGAGTTGAGCACTGCAGTTGTGCTCATATTAGGAAAAAAACCAATTCAATTATGTATATATGAATTTTTTGGTGACTAAGATGAAAATTACAAAAAGTAAAACATTAATCCTTGTAGGGGTTTTTATTACTCTTTTTGTTTTTAGCTCCGTAGGAGTACAACCAATAAAGACTGATGCAGCAGAGCCTGTGTTTTCTTTAGTGGCAAAGACAAATGGAGGAGGAGTTAGACCAGATTATCTTAACTTCCTCAAACAACACCTAGCAAGAATTAGAATAAATTTAGATGTAATCGTACAAGATTGGCCAACCTTTGTTGGTGAATTAATTGCTTTTAGGGACTTCGACGTTTGTTATGTTAGTCTAACTGGTGGCGGTGCAGACCCAGATTTCACTGGTGTCTACGATGAAAACGCCTCACTCAACCTGTTTGGTTATCATACCAGTATGGACTGGGATGATGATAAAGATACTGGCCTTAATGAATGGTATATGAAGGAAGGCACCTTAATTATGCCTCCAGACTCAGAAGAACGTGTACAACACTACTGGGCATGGCAACAATATTTCATGGATAAAATATGTCCTATGGCTCCAACATTTTCTCCAACAGGATATGGTGCACAATGGGCAAATTTGGTAGGGTATAATTATACTGATGGTATAGTTCCATCTTGGGGCAAAATGGATTTCGTTGGAACCCACGCTGGTCAAGTTAATGCTGACGAATTAGTTAGAGTAGATGCTGCTTGGTCAGATTTCAATCCATTATTCCAAGATGATACTTCCTCAAGTTTCATTAGTAATGCAGCACTAGACACTTTGATTACTTATGATGCAGATCTCAGCGTCTGGCCTAACTTAGCAGAGAGCTACACAATGTTAAACGATACTTGGTTAAGAATAACAGCAAGACAAGGCATTCCTTGGGGAGATGATCCCGACGGATTGTTCCTCAGTGAAGAATTCGATATTTATGACGTTTACTTCACATTATATGCTTGGAAACACGTATCAAATGACCAACACTTATGGAATTGGGTTGAAGATATGGAAATCATCGATCAATGGACTATGGATATTTTCATTGATGGTGATGATTCAACTCCTGAGAATGAACCATTCGCTCCGTTCCTACCAAGCCTTTGGACAAATATTCTTCCTGAACACTATTTGAATCAAACTCAATTAGCAGATGGAGTAACTCCAGATATCACACATCCATCTTGGAATACTTTTGCAACTAACGTATTCGGTACTGATCTCTTCGAGATAAGCTCCTTTACAGAAGGTGTAGAAACTGTACTCTCTCTAAAGACTGATTGTTGGAAATTCGATCCCGTTGTAACAGCTGATCCAGATTTGAACTGGGATGAAAGATTCGGTATCGTTACTGGTTGGGATGGTTTACATACCATAAGAATCAGAATTATGCCTGACCAACAAACCCAACTACTCGAATTTGAGGCAGGTAAGATTGATCTTATTCCTATTACCTGGAACCCAGACAAAAGAGACGAATATTTGGCAGATCCAGACTTTTCAGTACAATCTGATACACTATACGGTTTTGGTTTCTTCGGATTCAATATGCGAGAAGTGAGACCAGTTATTGGCAGTCGTGCAGAAGCTCCACTTGATCCAACACTCACAGTTGGTCTTTGTGTAAGAAAAGCAATTGCTTTTGCTATTGACAGATTCGAAATCAACAATGTTATTCATAGAGGTGAATACACAATCAGTGATACACCAATGTATCCAAAAATGGGTGTTTGGAATAATCCAAATATCATTCGCTACAACCACGATATAGACAAAGCAAGATACTATATGACAGTAGCCGGTTATGATGTGGATTATACAATTGAAACCCCAGGCTTTGGCTTATGGATAACACTCTCTTCATTAGTCGCAGTGGCAACTATTTCTTTGATCTTTATTAGAAAGAAAAAATAGCCCCAAAGTGTAATCGTAAAGCAGGGAGTCCTCTCCCTGCTGCTCTTTCTCTTTTTTCTTAGTTAATTCTTCTTTTTGTTAGATTTGAGGGAATCTTTAGAATATTTTCGCCTATCTCTCTAACAAAAACTAAAAGGAAGAAATTTATGAAGTCGAATTAAACTATATTATTAAATCACAAGAAGAAGAACAATAACTAGGCTTAGTTTCTCGAGAGTCTCGAGAAAAATATGAAATTACTGTTAACAGTGTGTTTTGCTTGTCAAATGGTATGAATATGTCCACTTCTCCTTCCGAGGTCAATCGTAATCTTTGTCAGCGATGTCAAGGGTTTAGAAATCTGTGCGACAAGGGGATATGTCCTATTCTTGTGAAAGCAAAGTCCATAGCTGATATCCAGAAAACTTTCTCTAAAACTGATTTTTTTGGTGCCTCTCCACCAGGATTTTTTGTGGGAGAATATGGCTATCCAAAAGTTTCTATTGGGCCATTAGTACCACCTATTGCTTCTGAAGACACTTCAATCTATGATGCTGAAGAAAAATGGATCTTCAAAACTATGGATGAAATAATCGGTTACCGAACATCACTTGTTAGAGGAAAAAAGAGATTCAGTGTGAAGAACGCTCGTGAACCTGATAAGATGCTAGAATTAACTCAAGAATTAGTGATGTCGAGTAAACCTGTTGATACTGAAATGTCTTTTATTAAAAGACCTAAACTTGATATTGACTTTTCTCCTCGTATTGCCCCTTCTGGTCCATCAGGGAATATTAAGAAAGCGAGATTAACTGAAAATCCGAAAATACCACGTATTGTTGATAAAATAGTAAGTGATACTGATTTGAAAGCAGTTGGGGGAATCACCAAACTCCATGATGATAAACTGAATCAAAGACACATCACTCGCTTACTCTCTGCAGGTTTATTTGGAGTGAAAAAGAATCGTCGATTAGTTCCTACAACCTGGTCGATCACAGCAGTTGATGACATTCTTGGGAAAAGGTATTGGAAACAAATTTTGAAACAAAAATGGCTTGAAGAAGTTCGTGTTTTCAGTCATAAAGCATTAGGCAATCTTGTGCTTATTCTCATGTATCCATCCGCTTGGATGTATGAGGTTTTTGAATATTGGTTAATTGGAACTAGTGATGCTATGGCAATTGACTGGGAAACTTGGAGGGGGAGAAAAACGTATGCAAAAGATGTTGCTGGAGCATACTACTGCACCAGATTACAAGTTTTAGAGTACCTTGATTATATTCAAAGACAAGCGGGATGCTTTGTTTACCTTCAAGTGGATAAGGAATGGATACCAACTGGTGTTTGGCGATTCCGAGAAATAGCGAAAGAAGCTCTGAAGCAAGTCCCCTTGAAGTTTGAAACTTTAGAACAAGCATTTGTACAAGTTAAGAAAATGTTAGATTATCCTCTCGAGAAGATTATGGAAAGAAGTAACACGCTAAAAATCATTAAATCACAAAGAACTCTCGAGGATTTCTTCCCCAAAGATATTCACGGTTAAAAAAAGAAAAAGATAAGGAAGATTATTTCTTCCTCTTCTTACTCATTCTGTAAGATTTCGCTTGAACCATATCAGCTGAACGAGTAGCACCTGCTTCTTCCTCAGCCATGATTTCATCCATCTCTTCTAATTCATCGTCAAGATAGGCTTGTGCTGCTTTAGCTGCGGGAGCAGCTCTTGCTAAAGTTTGTCGCATATCAGCCATCATTTCTTTGCTTTTCTTACGATCATTTTGCATGACTTGTGCTGCACGCTGAACAGTATATCCTGCGATTAAATCAGCATCGAGACTCTTTTCAAGCTCTTCTTTTATTTCAGATACTTCTAGTTCTTCTTCAATAACCCTAATTCGCTCATTATCGTCTTCGTCTTTGTAACGAATTTGGACTTGAACTGGAACTTTCTTGCGATCCTTGACACTCTTCTTTGGTTTGAATTCAAACGCTATAGAACGTGATTTAGTTAAACCACCGAGAGAGATATCATCTCCTCGTTTATAATCCAATTCTCTTGTTCCTGCTCCACTTACTGTGGATAATTCGATTTCATCTGGAACAATAAGTTTGATTCGAGCATTGCGTCCAATGATTTCATCACCAGCAATCATACCAAAGCTGTCTTGAAGTTCCGATAAATCAGCATAGAATAAGTCTCCACCAGTAATTTCTGGCATGAGAGCCAAGGTCTTTAATTCAAGTGATCCTTGACCGGCTATTCCAACAATATCTAGAACGATACCGCTATCCTTCAATGCATTGCCAATCATTGTGTAGAATTTCTTCCCTTCTGGAGATGCTCCGGAAAGACTTCCGATTCCCTCATTAGCCATTCCATCTGTAAGAAGCAATACTCTACCTGTGCCAGCTACTAATGACATAATTCTTGCAGCTACGACTGCAGGGCCTAAGGCAGTAGAACTTAAGGCTTGCATTTTTTGAATGGTTCTTTGCCATTCCTTACCAGTAGATTTGATGGTCATCTTTGGTAACTGTTTCTTTACCCAGCTATTATTTGTAACTTCTTTCTCAATGGCTTTTACATCATATAGGATGTCGCCACCCAACACTAGAACTACTTCCCCATCTGGAGAATAAATTCGTAAGTTGCTTTCAAAAGTTACAAGACCAAATAAAGCATCAGCTTTTGTTTTACCATATGCTTTGAGTGTTGATACAAGACTTTGTTTTACACCCTCAATCTTTGCACCACCCATTGAACCTGAGACATCAAGAGCAGCAATCAAGGAATTACCTTTCTGAATTCCTTTGCCAAAGTCAGGTTTGGTAGTATCAGGAGGTATCAACCACCCGGAATAGGCATTTATGTTGTGCGGTAAGTCTTTTGGATCGACCACATTGACTGTCCCACAGAATTGACAGTTAAAAAATGTGCCAACTTTTGCATCAGTTTGTACATCTTTGACGTTTGTTAAGATTGCTCCGCAATTGGAGCAGATAATAGGTTTCCCCTTTATCTCGTCTTTCGTTTCCTCAAATTCACTAAAGGAAACTTCACCAACAAGAGGAATATCCTTCAATAGTTTCTCCGACGCGGGAATTTTGTCTCCGGTGGAGAATTTCATGTGTTTATTCATCATAATCACTGACCCTTTACTTTTCTCTTCATATATAAAGACATTCAAATTGGATTTCCACTAAAAAAATGATTTTAAGAGGGTAAAAGCAGAAAAAGTAAACTAATCCTCACCTGGCTTTAATTCACCGATAATACGAAGTAGTCTTGTTATTATTTTGAGAAGTTCAGCTTTTTTCGCAGTAATCGGTATTTGCTCATTTCGTGCTGCGATAATGAGTTCATTGAAAGCATTCCTCAAGAATTTTTTTGAAGCTATAGATCCTGAAATATTTAATAAACGAGATCGAATTGTTTGAATAATCTCATAGGTTTTTAGGGAAAGAATACCTTGTTCGCGCTTCAAGGCATAGAGCTCTTTTCCAGTATCAAAACTTAGTGCTTCTTGCTGTTTCAATTTTACTTTTAATTCTTCAAAAGGTGTTTCTAAAACTTCAAACAAGAATGCCCCAGGAATCTTTGTAATAAGCAGATTGTAATCTTTTGTTAGGGGGTTCAATTGTTGATAATGCTTTTTGCTTAGGAGAATAGTAATTTTTTCTTTAGCTAATTCTTCGCTTGGAATTAATTCATCTAGAGTTTCTTCATGAATTTCTAGATCTAATCGATCCTGATCAGGAATGAATTCGTCTTTTAATTCTTCATCCTCTTCCTGTTCTTTTTGCATAAGAAATCTTGTTCGATAATAATCCAAATCTTCTTCCCATTCGTCAGTGTCTACAAAAACAATCTCAGTAAGAAGATTTTGGACCAAATCGCGCATATCACTTACAGCATCGCTTAATAGTTGCTCTTTAAAGCTTAAAAATTTCAAAGCTAAATCTTCTTTTTCTCGAATTAAGATATCCATCTTTTCTTTTAGATAAGCCAAAGCGTCGCCAGAAGTTTGATCTGTTTCTCGTAAACTAAAGACTACCCTCTTTGTTTCAGTAAGTTGTCTTCCCCTTTTCTTAGTGGTTAAGAGCTCCTCATGAAACTTTGTACGAATTTCTAGTTCTTTCGAAAAGACCTCTAAATATTGCTTAAGAGCTTCTGCTTGCTTGTTGGTTAGTGGTGTTTGTTCTTGTTGTGATTCAGATAATATTGCCTTAATTTTGGAGGACGTGAATAAGATAATTCGATGGGAATCCTGTCCCTTTTTCTGGGTTCGTTTGAACAAATTAGACCACCAACTTTAAGCACTGACCTTCTTCGATCTCTCTTGGAGTTTAATTGTAACTATACTACCGATAATCATTACAACAATAAGTATTGGTAAAAGAATGAGAGTTACTCGGGCATTTGTATCGTCTTGTTTTACTTGGTTTATCAAATGCCAAATAAAGATCCCAAGAAGTGATAAGGCCATAATAAAACCTAGAAGTGGGATTATGAAATTCGCTTTTATCTTCTTTCTGAGAACCAGACTTGACAATGAAATTATTGCAAATAATATTAGAAAGATGGAGCTCGCTAGTTGAGCAATTTGAGCAAGATCTAAAACAAGTGTAAATATTAATGTTATGCCACTTATAGTTAAGATGCTAATAAAAGGAACTCTACTCTTTTTTGAAACGGTTTGAAAGAATTGTGGGAAGATTCGATCTCGAGCCATCACATAAGTCATTCGTGAAGAACCGAAAAGTGAGGCATTAAAAGCACTTGCAGTTGAAAATAGTGCTCCTATTGAGACAATTATGAATCCTGCAGCTCCAAGGATTGGTGTCGCAGCAATTGCTAGAGCATATTCCGCTTTTTCTGGATCACTAGCAAATATCGTGTAATCAGTGCCACCTAATGCTGTAAATGCAACTAGAATGTAAATGATAGTTGCAATAATCACAGTACCATAGATTGATCGTGGAATGTTTTTTTCTGGATTTTGGATTTCTTCTGAAGCATTAGGAATGAGTTCCATCCCCTCAAATGCAACAAATAATATTGATGTTCCTACGACAGCCATTGCTAAACCAGTAACTATATTGAGTTTATTTCCTTCAGCATCTGCAAAAAATGGTTTGAGATAGGTAATGTCTGGATCTATTATGTTCTTTATTACAGCTGGTATAGTGATCGCTACAAATCCAACTAGAATTATTACTTTAATTAAAACAATAATATTCTGTGATTTTCCCGTCTCCTTTACTCCAACTAAATTTATGATTGTGGAGAGGATTATTAGAACTGCTGCGAAAACAGCCGATACTAGATTGGCGTGTGGTGAACCTTCAGGAAGAACCATATGAGCAAAAAACGCTCCAAAAGTGTAAGCATAAAGAGAACAAGATGTGAGATATCCTGTCCAGAGTAACCAACCAAAAGCTCCTCCAAAATATCTTCCAAACGCTTCTTTTGCAAAGGTATAACTTCCACCAGCGGATTGGAAACGTAAGGCAAGCTTTGCGTAAGAATAACCAATAAGAAGAGCTAAGACACCGCCAAAAGCAAAAGAGAGTATTGCTGCTGGACCTGCAAAACCTGCGGCAATCCCTAGAACACTGAAAACCCCTCCACCTATAGTTCCACCTAAACCAATGCTTAATGCTTCCTTAAACCCAAGTTCTCGAGATAATTCTCTTTCAGAGACAATGCTGGTTTCAGTGACTCCATGAGAATGAGAACTACTTTGGTCTTCTTTTCGTTTTAATTCGAGTTGACCAGTTGACTCATGGGGTGATTCGTCCATTGTTTTAACCTTCCTTTTAATTTTGAGTTCGGCATTAAATCTTCTTTTTATTTTTTCTTTATTGTTAAAAATCTACGCTTCAGTTGAATTGACTCAACACGCTTCCTTATGAAAAATAACTACCACCGGGCATTTACTTCTCTGATAGATTATATTTGTATCAGTTCCAAACAAACCAAAGAGTCTCCTAGGAACATAGGGAACACCCATAATGGATAAATCAGCATTCTCTTTGTTAAGATAATAACTGACAGATCGACCAACATCACGACCGATAATTGCTTTTGTTTTCATAGGCCAAAGTAACATTGTGCTATACATACCCGCCTGCTTCACAAAATCCTTCTCTTCTTGAATGATCAATCTATCATCATCAGGAATGATTGGTACGGTTTCAGGAACAGTAATAACATGAAGCAAAGTTATATCTGCATCTCGAGTTTCACCAGCATTAGCAATAGCAATGGCTATTTGGACTGCGGATACTTCACAGGGATTATTGGATCCGATGGGAACGACGATTTTTCTTGGTGACACATGAGAACCATAGGTCACCCAATCCTTTATCGGTGAACGAATAATCATAACTGAAACTCTACTTCTTCGAGCAACACGTTCAGCAATACTACCTGCAAATCTTTGGAAAAGCCCTTTCCTTCTGCTCATCATAATTACGAGTTTGGGAGATAATGCTCGAATTTCCTTAATAATAACATTATCAGGTCTTGATCTAGGATTATGATCTTTAATGTCGATATCTAATTTCACGTTTAATTCTTGGGATTTCTCTTTTAACCACTCAATCTCTTTGAGAAAGAACTCTTCGGATCTCTTAGATTTATTTGCAATATGAAAAACATGCAAGTTGGTTCCAAAATACTCAGCTGTTACTAGAGCAATAAACATTGCATCACGTTCAGAGGGATACCCCATTAATGGGAGGAATATCTTATCACCTGGAGCACTAAATAATCCAGAATCTAATGAAATTTCACTACTCATCGTGTCTTTTATCTCCTTTACAGCTTTCCAAATTAGAACCTACGCAAGGGCGCAGACGGATGTAAATTAATCTTCCTACACTAAAATATATTTACCTCATAGAAATAATATTTTATGACCATAAAAGTCACATAAGCAAAGGTTTTTTATTGAAAATTCTTAACTTTAGATAATTTCAAAAGAATGCTAGTAGAAGGAAGGAAACTTTTGGCAGACACAACCGCAACATCAAGCTTCGATTTTCTTTTTAAAACCATAGTTGTAGGTGATGGTGCTGTTGGGAAAACTGCAATTACTTTTCGGTATGCTGTTGGCAAATTCCAAGAAAACTACAAAATGACCATTGGAGTAGATTTCACTATCAAACGAGAAAAAGTAAATGATAAGGATGTAAAAGTACAGGTCTGGGATACTGGTGGTCAAGAAAAATTCTCGAAAATACGTCCATTGTATTATCGAGGGGCTCTCGGAGGATTAGTAGTTTTTGATGTCACCTCAAGAGAATCATTTGATAATTTGGATGGTTGGATGGAGGAAATTCAAAAGAATTGTACGAAAATACCGATTATTTTAGTGGGAAATAAAATCGATCTAAAGAATCGTAAAGTTACAAAGGAAGAAGGGAAGAAATACGCAGTAAAGCAATCAAAAGCAATGGGTTATAAAATCCCATATCTAGAAACCTCTGCAAAAACAGGTGAAACCATTAAGAAAGTCTTTCGTAAATTGATTGAATCAATGGTCGGTGGGGCAGAGGAATCTATGAGAAGGAAAGAAGAAGCTAAAAAAGAAAAGAAGAAAAAATAATCAAAAGAAGCGTTCTTGCAATAAGAACCCTTCCACCAAGTTTCCCTCGGCTTTTGAATATTGAACGAAATTTCTATGGACCAGAATCTAGTAGTGGTGGAGCTTCATCTGGGGGTCCAATAGTTAATGTGGTTGTTACCCAGAGAATCATCATTGCACCGAAAAGCAAGATCGCACTCAATCGTTTGTTTTTGAAGAGTTTTTTCATTTTATTCATTGACCTCCGCAAGGAGAAATTTTCTCAAGTGAACCCCTAGGATTTTTTATTTAAAAAGATACAAATCTCAAAATTCTGAGGTAAAAAGAAGGAAAGAAAAAAAAATTAGCGTAAGAAAAAAGGCTTTATCCTTTTCTCTTAAACTTCGATTGATTTTTTTGAAATGTTATGACATATTAACTAGTTTTAGAAGATGGGCCCATTCTTTGTCGACTTCTTCTTGGAATCTAGCGATTAAGTCTTCACGTTTTTTTGGTCGGAATAAGTGTCTAAATCTACCTTGTCCCTTCAAGTATTCTTCAACTGGAAGTTTTCTTTCGGGCTTATTAGCAATAGCTTTGCTTTTCGGATTAAGGACATATTCTTTACCATTGTAAACTTCGTAGATTGGGAAGTAACAAGAATCAATTGCTTGTTGTGCTATTTTGATTGATAATTCCTCTGGGAATCTCCAACCTCTAGGACAAGGCATATCAATCAATATGAACGCTGGTCCATCGACATCAAGTGCTCTTCTCACTTTAGTCATCATATCACGATGAGCTGCGGGAGAAGCGGTTGCAACATAAGGTACTTTGTGTGCAGCAGCGATTGCTACTAGGTCTTTTCTCCACTGGATTTTTCCAGGGATAACTTTTCCAGCAGGGGAAGTTGTAGTTGAGGCGTACATTGGGGTTCCACCAGAACGCTGAATACCGGTGTTCATGTAAGCACCATTAGTGTAGCAGATGTAAACAAAATCGTGTCCTCGTTCTAAAGCTCCGCTGAGTGATTGTAACCCAATATCATAAGTTCCACCATCACCAGCGAAAGCAATGATGTCTGGTACTTTCTTTAGTTTGCCTTTCTTTACCATCACTTTGTATGCTGCTTCTGCTCCGGAAGCGGTTGCAGCAACGTTTTCAAATGCGTTGTGGAACCAAGGAAGTCTCCAAGCGGTAAATGGATAAATAGTTGTCGCGACTTCCATACAACCAGTTGCATGGAAAATACAAACATCATCAGGTTCGGTAACAAGAGTTGCACATCGAGCGATAGTTCCTGCGGTACAACCAGCACAAAGTCTGTGACCAGGAGCTAAGCGATTTTCTTTTCTCATTAGTTCCTTTGCTTTTGGGATTCTTACTTTCTTTAATTCTTCAGTAGTAACCATTTGTTTTAACCTCCTACTTTCTCAAACCAATCCATTCAACTGGTACAGCTTTTTCTGTACCTTTGTTCTTGAGTACTTGTTTGTAGATGTACTCATAGTCTTTAACAAGGACATCTCTTCCACCGATTCCAGCTATAAAACCGAAGACCTGTGGTCTTTCCTTATAATCGTATAATGCAGTCTTGAGGTCAGTGTAGAGAGCTGCTCCTGGGGCTCCAAAGGTTAAGTCTCGGTCAATAACTCCAACTGCATCAATATCTTTCAATGCTTTTGCTAGGTCATCAGCTGGGAATGGTCGATAGGTTTTCACCTTAAGCATACCAACTTTCTCACCTTCTTTTCGGAGTTTATCAACGACGAATTTTGTGGTGCCAGATAATGCACCCATGGTAATAAGAGCTGTTTCAGCATCTTCCATTTGGTATTCTTCAACTTGATCGTAATAACGACCAGTCTTCTCACCAAACTCCTCAAAAGCTTTTGGAATGACTTTTCGGGCAGCATCCATAGCTAATTCTTGCTGATACTTGACTTCCACATAATAATCAGGAAGAGCAAGTAAACCAGAAGAAACTGGATTGCCAGGTATTGTTGGATGCTTCATTTCACGCTCAGGTAAGAAATCCTTAGCGAATTTCCTGTCAAGTGGAAAAACTCCTTCGAGAGCATGAGTAAGAATAAAACCATCTAATCCATACATAGCAGGGAGTGAGACGTCTGGGTGTTCTCCAACCTTGAAGGCCAAGAAGGTATTATCATAAGCTTCTTGTGCGGATTCAGAGAACATAGAAATCCAACCTGTGTCTCGACAGATTGTTTGGTCAGTTAATTCTCCATGAATGTTAATTGGTCCACTGAGAGCACGGTTTGCAACTGCCATAACAATTGGAAGCCTTGAAGCAGCAGCGATGAAGAGAATTTCATACATCAAAGCAACTCCTTGACTAGCAGAAGCTGTAAAGACTCTTGCACCTGTAGCGCTAGCACCAACACAAGCACTCATAGCACTGTGTTCAGATTCAACACAAACAAACTCAGTATCTACTTCGCCATCGTGAACAAAATCACTGAAATGTTCTACAATGATAGTTTGTGGGGTGATCGGATACGCAGCAACAACATCAGGATTGATAACTGCAGCAGCATTTGCAACAGCTTCGTCCCCAGTCATGCCGATTCTTTTACCTTTAGTAACTTTAGCTTTAGTCATGTGTGATCACCTATTGAGATAAATCCTTCATTTCAATAGCATCTGAAGGACATTCTTCTGCACAGATGCCGCAGCCTTTACAATAATCAAAATCCATCACGGGGATTTCTTCATCATCCATTGTAATGGCTGAATCAGGGCAAAGGAAGAAACAAGTAGTACATTTTGTGCATGCTTCGCGGTCAACGACTGCTTTGAATGCACTCCAATCTCCTGTTTTAAAGAATTTAGAGGATCCGGGATAAGGAACAGATCCACCCATGGGGAGTTTTTCGTAACCCCACTTCTCCTTTATCCATTCTTGCATTTCTTCATCGGAAAGGGTATTCTTGGTCATTCACTTTCGACCTCCGTATGGGCTCTTCTAATAGCCTTTACGTTTTTCTCGCCAACTACACCTGGAAAACGAGTAGCAGTAGCTTCACAGACATTGTCTAATTCGACGATCTTTGTGATTTTTACTAAAGCTCCTAGCATAACAGTGTTGCATCAACTTTGTAATACGCAACTTTTTGCTTGATACCAATCTTGCTTTTCAGCTCGTCCATTGAACCAGCGAAATTTGCAATAACTATTCCTCCATCCTTCAAGCCTTTACCAAGGTCAACAGTCCCAATTAAAGTGGGATCAAGAATCACAATAATATCGGGGTAGTGAATCTCTGTTTTAATGGTAAACGCTGCCGGAGAAATACGAGTGAACCCTTCAATGGGTGCACCGGCTCGTTCAGGACCAAAAGCTGGAAACGCGTGGACATATTTGTCTTCGACGAGGGCGGCTTCTGCAGCAATACGAGATGCAGTAACTACTCCTTGTCCTCCACGTCCATGGAATCGTATATCAGTTATGTTATCTCCAACCAATTTTGGTTCACACTCTGAGTGTATTTTTTCTTTATTATGCATAATATAGAAAGAACGCATTAACGCTTCGTTTCTTGCATCATAAAAAATGCTTACTGTTTTTTAATATTGTTCTACCATCGTTATTTGTCAAATATTACCTTTCATTTTTGTGTTTCAATTTTACTACCAAATCCCAGTAAAACTAAGGACAGTCCTAGTTAAGCTGAATATACCCAATATTAGTGTAGCAATTCCAACAAAAATCTTGAGCCATTTATTATCCACAGCTTTCGTAGTAAGCGCAGCTAGAGGAGCAGATAACACAGCACCAGTAATTAAGAATGGGGCCAAACCTAAATAACTCCAATCTACTGGAACACCGCTAATTGAACCTTTTATAACTGCAGTTAGAATATATGCTAAAGCTCCTACAAAACATATAATTCCTTCAGACAAAGAAGTAGATGCAATGGCATTTTTCCCTTCTCTACCAGAAAGAATCTGACCTGAAACAGCCAAAGGACCATACCCTCCTCCTGAAATGCCTTTATTGAAACCAGCAACGGCTCCAATTGTGATGATTCTTTTTATTGAGTATTTAATTTGTTTTCTTCTCAAAGCTAAAATCAAAATACCCATGCTAAAAACCATTACACCAATGTATATTTTTACACCAAATTTAAAATTAGGATCATAGCCATAAGAAGCCGAGACGATAGAAGAGATTAAAGTACCAATAATACCAAAAATTACTAGAATGTAGATTACTTGGGTGTCAAGAGTGAGAGCTTGTATTCGTTCTTTCAAACTTTGTTTTTCAGGAATTGAAATCCCACCATTTACTGCAGATAGTAAATCATTGGTTGAATTTGGCTTAACGCTTTCAGTATTCTTACTTATTTTCTTCTTTGATTGTCTTTTATAACCTAAGGTCATATTCTTAAACCATACATGAAATATCGCAGAAACTATACCAGTCACAAATTCAGAGATAAGTACAGCAGGAACAATTTGAACCGCTTCATAACCCATCAATAATAATACTGGAGTAAGAGTAGTGCCATACCCCATACCCAAGGATGAGTCCATAAATTCAAATACAAATGCCAAAACCACTATTATTATTATTATCCAATTTAATTCGATTGGGTAAGCCATGTTACAAACCACAATATGTAATAACAGTTTTTTTCCTATGACGAGATATAATTCGTAAAAGGAAATCAAAGGGTCTAGAATTAAGAACTTATATATGCCAATTTCTGAGATAATTAGTTTTGATTTTCTTAAATAAATTACTTATATAAAATCATGGAAAATGCACCTCTAGAATGTTAGTGGGTATAGACTAAATAAATTAAAAAATTTAAAACTAGACAAAAGAATACACTAATGCTTCATTTTTTGTGTTTAAAAAAATGCTTACCGTTTCAAATTTTGTTCTACCATCGTATTTATACAAAAATTACGCAAAATATGAAAAATATAACTATTTCAATAAAGTAAGCAAAAACATTTAAGACTCCTTTTTGCAAAGCTGATTAAATCATTAAATGAACTCAAAAATTAATAGGCAATTTTAAAGTGAGTAACTTTGTCAAAAGAAGATATTGATAAAATAAAAGAAATAGAAATGCAATTGTATAAAGGATTCTACAAAGAAGCTTATCATTCCTTAGATGTAGCTATAAAGGATAAGAAAAAACCCTTGGAATACTGCTTAAAATTCATGCTTTTGAAATCCAAGCTTTTGATTAAGTTGGGAGAATTTGATGAGTGCTTATCACTCGTAAATGAGGTAATAGATAAAATAATCCCTGAAACAGATTTGTTTGGGAAAATTGATTTCCTTATTCAAAAAGCAGAAGCTTTGGAGCAGTTAGCTGATTTTGATGAGGAATTTAAGATTATTACTAGAATAGAAGAATTGATATCTGAAGTTGAGGGAAAACCGGAGAAAATCGATAATTGGTTAGGGCATCTACATAGATTAAAAGGATGGTATAACGTAAATAAAACAAAATTTGATGAAGCCTTTGATCACCTCCGACTTAGTCTAGAGATTTTTGAAAGAAATAATGATAAAGAAAATATGGCACAAGTAATTGTCTTATTGGGTAGTCTACACTTGAGGAAGGGAGAACGAAACAAAGGCTTAGAACTCTATCAGATAAATCTGAAGATGAGAGAGGAAATAGGTAATCAAGAGGATATTGCATTAGCTTTACGATACATTGGTGTTTACTATTCCTTTACTCGAGATTTTTCAGAAGCGCTTTCTTATTATGACAGATGTTTACCCATCTTAGAGAAAAGTGAAAATAAGCGTCATCGAGGAAACTTGTATAATTCCCTAGGACTTACATATTATCATCTAGGAGATATAAACCAAGCAATTGAGTTTTATGAATTAGCATTATTCTATTTGCAACAAGTTGGAAGTAAATTACAAATTGCTTATCTTCTGTCAAATATAGGATCAGTGGAACAGCTGCGAGGTAATCTAGATAAAGCTCTGGGAGCGCATTTACAATGTTTAAAAATTTTTGATGAAGTCAATAGTATCCAAAATATTGGTGCTCAACTCCTCTATATTGGAAGAACTTATCTGAGAATGGGTGAACATAAAAAAGCGCTTTTATTTCTTGATCAAGCAGTGAAATATCGAAGAAAGACAGGAAACAACACATTCATAGCTAATGGGTTATATTCATTGATAAATTACTACACATTCATTAATAATGTTGAAGAAGCAAAGAAACATTTCCAAGAATTAAAACAAATAAATAAATTAGAAGAGAATCCGTTAATTGTTCAACGAACAAAAATAGCTGAAGCACTAATTTTGAAACTTGATAAGCGAAGCAAGAGTAGAGTAAGAGCTGAAGAACTTCTTGAACAAGTTATTGACATGGAATTAATCGATTTCAACATGTATTTGGATGCTATGCTTAATTTATGCGAATTATATGTAATTGAAATTAAACTGACAGGGAATCAGGAAGTTCTCAAAGAGATAAAGATTCTTTTAGAAAAATTGTTTGTTATTTCAATGCAACAACAATCGTTTTGGGTGCTCGCACAAGTTCATTGGATTCAAGCACATCTCGCTCTAATTGATTGGGATATTAATAAAGCTCAGAGATCTTTGACAGAAGCTCAAATTATTGCTGAAGAAAAAGGGTTCAATCATCTAGCAAAACGAATCTCTCAAGAATTTGATAAAACATTAAATCAAATGGGTTTGTGGGAGCAATTACGGGAAAGCAATGCCTCTATAATTCAGAGAATTGAAGTAACACAATTAGACGATCTCCTAGGTAAATTAAAACAACAAATCTTTGATCTCGATGATTTACCTTCAGAACAACCTGTTATGCTCCTTATTTTAAAACAAACTGGTCAACCAATATACAATAAAAATTTCATACCAAGTAAGTTTAGCAAAGATGAATCATTGTTCAGTGGCTTTATTAGTTCCATTAATGCCTTTTTCAAAGAAGTTTTTGAAACATCGGGTTCAATTGAAAGAATAAAGCACCAAGATTTGACTGTTCTCTTAAAACCAGTTGATTCTGTTCTCTTTTGCTATGTTTTCAAAGGGCAATCATATTCAGCTATAAAGAAGCTGGAAGAGTTCATTCTAATGCTACAAAATAAAAATGTAAGAGTATGGAAAGCACTTCAGAAACAGATTGAGACAACAGCTCCATTAGAGGACCACATTTTTCAGATTTTAGACGATGAAATATCTGATGTATTTGCGTAAAACTAATGATGGAAAATTAATAATTATTTTTTCAAGACAGTAAGAATAAATATTCATCAAGAAAATTAGGATTCTTGTAGAAATTTTTTCGGATTTCAAAGTGACAGATTTCTTTGAGATAAATAAGAAATTGTTGTATCTGATTTGATGGTATGGTTTGTAATTGACCAATAGGCAGTCTTAGAACCATTTCTTTGATTATTTTACCTTTAGTTTTTTGTTCGTCAACACTATTTTGAGCTAACTGAATTGCTTCTGTACGCATGCGATTATCTTCGGATGTCACTTTATTTATCAAATCGATTTTCTCTGCTTTTGAGAGTTTTTTCTCAATTCTGGGTATAACAAGAAATTCAGTATATTTCTTAAGTGGTACATGAAGACGTAATAATTCATCTGGTAATTGGCTAATTTCTTTTCTTATTTTCTCAATATGAGGACGTTCTTCAGAAGATTTGCAATTAATTTCTTTGCCCTCAAAAGGATGAATTACTGTTCTAAGCATTGTTACTTTATCAATTATTTTTCCTACAACGAGACTGAAAATAGTATTTGGATCGGAAAATCCTCTAATAAAGCTATAAGTTCCTCGATACTTAGCTTCAGGATCATATCGATATATTCGCTTATCCACAATCTCGGTTACTATTTGTTTACGTTTTGCTTTCAAAAGATCAGATGCTTTTTGTTCTTTTGATTCCGATGGTTGTATAATATATTCAGCCTCAATTATTAATCCCATATCTTCAGCATTTATTCTCAAATCCTCTTCAGAAACTTGACAAATAGTAGCCACCCAACTAATTTTAGCTTTCTTCTGAGCTAGAACTAGATCTTTTATTTCATCTTTTTTCGTATCATCTAATTTAGATATACTATATCCCCCGATTACAATTCAGAAATTTAGCTCTTGTTAAGAGACCCATATTTTGAATTAAATATTTTTCCAACTAATTAGCTAACTTCTCCTATTAGTTCTTTAATCTACAAGGGTATACACATAGCTACTCCAATAGATGCTTTTCGTGGTTTCATCATAAGTCATAGTTTCTCCGACAAAAGCACCACTAAGGATTATAATTTCTGTTTCGCTTATGGGTTTTAGAATGAAGTTAGAACCTAGCTTTAGAACTCCGTTTTCCATCTTAAGCTCATATCTACCTAAGGTATCACCTGTAAAGTAAATTGAAGAATTGCTAGGATAACTATCGTATTCACCTAGAAAATTTTGGGCTAAAGATGATATTTCAGTTTCTTTGGGATAAATGGGAGCGTAGATTCCCGAAATGTTTTCTATAGTTGCAATTAGAAATTTCTCTTCAATTTCATTTCCAGAAAAGAATTCAACATCAAAGCGTCCCACATCAAATAACCAATGTTTTATTCTGAATTTCGAATTTGTAATCGGTATTAGGTTCATATCTAATCCTAATGCTTTTACCTTTAGTTTGCCTGTTCCTTTCAAATAAACTTCTATAACATCATTTTCAATGACATATTTCCCAGTATAATTAGCCAAAAGTGAAGGATCAATACTTTTTGGTGTATAGGAGGAATCATCTTGTAATGTTATCCCATATTTTGTTTCCAAAATTATCTCGAGCATTTCCCATCCAAAGAAATTGATTGGCTCCCCGAATTCTACTGAATTACCAATTAAGACTACTCCAAGTTTCCTCTCAGGCAATAAAGCAACTAATGAATGAGCCCCATCACCATCTCCACCATGATAGACAATTTTTTCTGAATTCTTGAGTTTTCCTGTAAACCAACCCAATCCCATTGTTTGAGTATCCCAAGGAGTTGAAGGGTGTTCTTCAAACATCATTTGAAGAGTTTCATTTGCGATGATCTGAGTGCTTCCAGTTTTCCCTCCTCTAAATACGAACTGAACAAATTCGGCCATATCTTGTAGAGATGAATAAAGATTTCCCGAAGCTAAACTAATTATATCAGAAAGTTCGATTGGGTGATTTTCGCCTTTCTCGTTGTAATACCCAACTGCAATGTCATCCGATGGTGAAACGTCTTGTGCTAAGAAACTGCTTTGATTCATTCCGATTTCCCTTAGTAATTCATCTCTCATATAGAATGGAAAAACATTAGGTCTTAGGAGCTCGATTATTCTGCCAAGAATGTTGTAAGCTACATTGGAATACTTGAATCTGTATCCTGTTGGAAAAGCGAGATAAGAGTTTTTAAGAGACCCAACTAAATCTCGTAAAATATTGGAACCGGAATCAAAATACCAGTATGGTAGGTTACCGTTACGTGGAAGACCAGAACGATGAGTTAATAACGATCGAATAGTTATCGAGGTATTATCTTGGAAGCGACTTTTAATAGAGAAATCAGGAATATAATCAGTTATTGGGGCATCTAAATCGACCAATCCTTCATTGTAAAGACGCATGATCTCTAATGCAGTGAAAACCTTCGCAACAGAACCCATTCGATAAACCGTTTCTGGCGTTGCGAGAATATTCTCTTCCAGGTTAGCATAGCCATATGATTTTTGCATTATAATATCTTGATCATCAATTAGAGCAACAGAAATACTCGGTAGATCATTTTTCTTCATAATTTCTTTTACTTTATATTCAGCATAATCAATCGCATAAGAGTAATCGTCTAATGAGATGGTTTTCGGTTTAATAGGTGGATAAGGTCGCATTGCAACTGATGGTACAATTACAATTATGGGAATTAATATAGAGGTTATAATTAGTGATAGTTTTTTCTTTGTAATACGGTTTGAAATTTATAATCCCGCCTTTAAAGGGGAAAGGGGGGATAGATATGTAATACCTAACCATAGGTCTTGAAATTCAATTGTTATATAAGAAATTTCTCAGCTAATAGTTCTCTTTGAATCTCAAGAAACTCTGATTTAGCTATTTAATTAATTCATTAATTGGTTGATAATCTAAATCGAAACCAAAATGCCTAGGACCAAATATATTGAGCCCTTTCTTTGTGTACCAAATAGGAGCATTTGTTCCTCCGAGAACAACAACCTCTCTGTCTTTTGTGAAATCATCACCCCATGGTGTCAATCCTTCACCTGTTTGTTTATCCACAATACAAATCAAATCCGGAGAGGTAACGAAAGGTCTCTCATTTTTCCAAGTGACGAGGTATTCATTCTTGAACCATACTTTGAATTGGTCTTTTTCCTCATTTGTTATTATCACATCACCTATTACAAATCCCCCTTCATCTTTAACATTAAATTGCTTGATTTTTCCATCAAATAAAATGGAACCATCTAATGCTTGTTTTATTGGTATTATTGGATCATTCCCTGAAGCCCTTGCTTCCCTTAGTGCAGTACCTAGATTCTTTGACTTACTCAAAGTATTAGGTATAGCTGCTTTCTTGTATTTACTCCATCTATGAGGACAACGGGCAACGCCAACAGATCCACCAGATTGAACAGCCATTGTTCTCGCAAGCGTTTCAGCTCTTTGATCAGTAATTGCATCTTTCAGAATTATTTCATCTCCAAATCTAGAGGAAATAGCTAAGGGGGTTATAGAAAGACCTGCAACATTACTAGTGGAAATACTAATTTCTGGTTTCGCTCGACCACAAAGATCACCATCAAGCATATTAATCCCAAATTGGGCTGAAACCATAATTGGAACAAGGAAATTTCCAGCACCAATTTCAGTTGAAATGAGTGTGTGTAGAGGAACTTCTAAGTAATCTTGGAGAAGTTTTGTTGCAGCAACCATTGGATGACGAGTTACAGGATCTAAATGTTCCACTAGATGTAAGCATTCGGGGGAAGCTCGACCGCCTACCATTCCGGAAACACACAGAAAAGCTTCATCAGGAACGTCTTTTGGATCAATGACTTTTACCTTCATTCCATGTTCCAGAATGAAATTAACTCGTACACGAGCGATAGATTCCTCCCCTCCACCACCACATCCTAGGATTTTTGCTCCAATAATAACATCTTCGAAGTCTTCTTCTGTTTTAAGTTGCAACACTAACACCCATTGTTGTAGTTATTATTACTAAAGAAGCACATTTGTAGCTTTCTCAAAAACTAGAAAAAAATACTCAATTATTCGGAGTAATTCACTAGTACACTTGGATGTACCTACTAGAACGCTTTTATTAAACAAAGATAACATGATTGCGGAAATGGGATTATGTCGGGAACTCCCGATCACTGACAACAACGTTAACATCGATTGCAGTGTTTTATTGGAGAACAATACACAAAAAACTGGAAACTAAGAAAACAAAAAATAGTGGAACAAAAAACAAATGGCATTCTTTCTAAGACTATTCAGAAAAAAGAAACAAGCAAACATGACAATATGTGGGTTGGATAAAGCCGGAAAAACATCTGTAGTTAATTACTTGATGCATGGAGAGAATAGAGAAACAATCCCAACAATGGGCGTAAATGTAAATACAGTAAACCTACCAAAACTTGATATTCACATATATGATCTCGGAGGACAGGAAGGATTCCGCCCACTCTGGTCGGATATTAATGAGAGATCACAAGCAATTGTTTACATTGTAGATTGTACTGACTTCGAGCGATTTGAATTAACAAAAAACATCTTTCATGACATCATTGATGCTCAAATTGATGACAATGTTCCAGTGTTGATTTTATTAAATAAAATAGATTTGCCTAACAGAATGTCTCGAGCAGATTTCATTTACCACTTTGGATTATTGGATCTCAAGAATACTACCTGGTCTTGTTATGAAACTTCAGCCATGACCGGGGGAGGATTAATTGAAGCATTCACTAGTTTTATTCATAAATTAGAAGACGAAGCATGAAGCTGCTTGCTTTCTGTCTTCATATTTCACCTATTTTTTTCAAACTTTTTTTTCATTAATTATTGTTTATTTTGTAAGTTAAAGGAAGAATGTTAGAAAAATAGGGCATATTTCTAATATAGTAATATGACCATTTTGGTTATATTTATATACTAGTTAGACCTATAATAATACAAGTGATAAAAACATGCACCAGAAGAAACATAAAAGATACAGACCACATGGGCCGTTCATGCACAGAAGAGCATATTTCCCACCAATGGGAATGATGCCACACATGTTTAAAGGAATGAACAAATTACCCATGAATTTCCTGGAAGAGATCGAATCAAAAGAAGATGCGATTGAACACATGGAAATAATGATTAAAGGCGTTAATAAACGCAGAAAACATCTTGAGAAGAAAATGAAGAAACTAGACATCCTAGAAGATGAAATAGAAACAGTAATCAAAGAAACAGGCAAAATGAAGGAATTCACAATCGAGGAATTCAAGAAGATCGTCAAGAAAGGATACAAAGAATTTGCCAAAAAGATGATCGATGAAGACGACTTCTAAGATACTTTTTTCAATGTACAAAACAAGGAACTCAAGATGATTCACTTATTTTTTTAGAATAAAAAAAAAGCAGCAATAAGAAGATAATTTCTTATTACCAATATTATACATACTCATGTTTTGGTTGTTTCATAACTTTCTTTCCAAGGATGCCTTCCCCAATCCTTATTAGTCCAATAATTACTATTATAACTCCAAGAATTAGGATTTTGAATTTATCTTGTATTGTATCTAGTCCAAGACTAAGTATAGCTAATCCAACTATCAAATAACCTATTGTAATGATAACAAGTCTATACACATCTTTTCGTTTGTGATTTCTACAACCTCGAGCGATGTTTTGAATTCCGAGTAATATTAATGCTGTTGCTAATAAGACAATTATTACTCCAATGGTAATAGTAAGACTGCCTGCAATTGCTACGATAGCAAATGGGAGTATTAATAGCCCAATTGCTATGTTACTTATTCTTCCTTCTTTGTTCATTTTGAAATCAAAGTTGCCTATTATAAACCTATTAATACTAATCAAAAGCAAAGCTATACCTAATAGGAGAACCAAAATTGCTTCAGTAAATACATTGATCATAACGATAAATCCAAAAATGACGGTAATTGAACCCAGTACTATATAGAAGATCTGTAACCACTTTGGAAAATTATCAGCAATATTTTTTGTCATAAATTACATCAAACCATAGAAAATTTAAAGTTTATTGAGGTTTTATAGATTATTTCTAAGTCCCTGGTGATCTATACAAAGTTCAGTATAAATATCAACATTACCAACTGAGCATATATCCAAACTGGAGATATTTTTTTATTTATAGGAACAGAATACCTAGCTGGTAATGAAAATGGATAGAAAGCACCACCGAAGACCAATGCCACCCTTCAGACCACATTTACCGTTCGGCCCCAAATTAGTGAAAGAAATGAGTCGCTTAGTTTTTCTCTGGACGATTTCAGAGGAGTCCGAAGGTATTACAGGTTATGAATTACAGAAAAACTACAAAGCTAAGCAAACCACTGTTTACAGAGTTCTAAAAGAGATGGAAGAAAAAGAGCTTCTAACTTCGGAAGAAACGATAATTAAAGGCAGAGCTCAAAGGTTGTATAAAATTACTGAGAAGGGAAAAGAACACTTAGTAGAATTACGTGAAAAGTGGACTGCCAGGATTGCTTTCCTTACTGATATAGCTCCTGTAGGCATGCGTCCTCCACCAATTTTTAGAAGAAAATCCAGGATTCATGATTATTTGAATAAAGTTGAAACGAAAGAGGAAATGCTTGAATTTCTCGATGGATATAAGGAACACATTAATCGAAGAAAAACACAACTCGAGAATCGATTAAAGCATTATGATAATAATTTGGATAAACTTGATGAAA
>JABLTI010000177.1 GCA_013166835.1 Promethearchaeati archaeon
TGAAGAAATGATGTCCCCCAACACACTAACACACCAGTATCACGGAAGAGAATTATTCTTACTCAACTGTGCTCTCTCGAGGCGGGAGAGATTAATCACTTCTTCGGTTTGAAAGCTGCTCAATTGTGTTGGCGACCCGGGTTGACTATTTCTTCATCGCTAAGCGGTAAGCTTAAGCTAGGAAATGAGCCGTTTAAAGTCGTCAATATCCAATCGATGCTTTCTTGCGAATCCAGTGTGCGCCTGTCCTTGCATCAACGGTCATTGCAAGAAAAATCCAGCTACCGTCAACCCTCTGGAAAGGCTTTGCCCTTCATCAATAATAATATTCGAATAACAACCTATTAATGTTTACTAAATGTGAAAAAAAAAAATAAAGAATCGAGGTGCAATTTATTCTATTGATGCACCACAGTTATTGCAGAATTTATCTCCTGGTTTGAACATAGATCCACAGTAGGGACAAAAACCTTGCTCTGGTATCTGTTTGTATGTTTTCTTAATTGCTTCTTCATGTTCTGGTAAGCCAGAGGAGGATACTGGTACGACAGCTATTGGTGGTTGACCTTTCACATCGAGAACGAAGACATCACCACTTTCGGGATCAAAAGATGCTTTTAGTTTACCCTCACTTCGAAGATCTACAATGACTTCTTTAACTTCTTTTTCCTTCATTCCTAGCTCGCTTGATAATTGAGTGATACTAACTCGTTCGTACGACTTCAATGCACCTAACAATTTTTCTCTATTATATCTATAGGTGATAATGTTAGAAATACCAGCTATAATCATAATACCTCCTGGTAGCATTAACCAAGGTGTCCCTGGAATAGTTGGATTTCCAAAACCAACCCAAAATACAAGACATACAGTACCCCAGGTTAGAAGTATTAATCCAATTGCTATTGTCCAGAAAATTCCAGTTTTGACTGAACTTTCAGATTTGCTCATTTATAATCAACTTAATTTTTTATTCTGAAATTAATTGGAAAACACCGAAATTAAAAGGTATCTAATTAAATCTGAGTAATTAGAGGAACCGAAACCTTTGAAAAGCATTCGCGCCGAGAGGCACTGGTTTATAAGATACTGCAATAACCCCGTATTACGGTGGTTTATTAGTAAATCCCAAGAAAGGTAATGGGATAGTCAATAGATTACTGAGGAGTATATCAAAAAACATGACAACACGACATTCACCTAATATTGCAACACAAATGAAAATAACAAATGAAGATAGGAGGAGGTATACTGGGGATTCAACTAATATCAGAAGTAATCCACTTTATCGAGGACAATTAGCATATCTTCGAGATATTCTTATGGCAGAGCATCCAAATCTGGATGAAGAAATAGTGTCTGAACGACTTGATGTCTCCACTAATATTGCTAAGCTTCTCATAGATGATTGCCAAAAAAGTTGCGAAGATACCAAGGGTTAATACTTTGTATAGGTGATTGAAAGCAATCACCTATTAATTACTTTTTCAAAAGATTATTCTTCTAATTCTTTCAGAATTTCCTGTACTTCATCGGTTTTATCTTCCAAAACCCATTCATCAGGAATGAAAATATTAGCTGAAGAAGTAACTCGTATTGCTTCCTTCACATCTAAATCCAGTGTTTGAAGATCTATTTCACCTGTCAATTGTGACGGTCTGAAAATTCCACAATCAGGACAATACCAACCCGAATTTACATCCTCAGGGCGTGGTTTTTCATCATCTGTTAATTTTGCTACTACAAAATTCATTTTGCGCTCACATTCAGGACAGGGTGGTTGTTCGACCATAATTATCAATTCCTATTGTTTATTCATTTTCTGTTAAGATTGTTTCTTTGCTCTTTTTTTTAATCAAGAACTGTTTTACACATTCCTATGTACCCTTTTGCTTCTGCCAGGGATTTTTCTAATAAACTTTTCAGTCCTTCATCTCTCGATTCTACAGCATCTTTCAATCCATTTTGAAATGCTTCATTCGCTTGATTGAATAAGGTCAAGGCTTCATTGAATTTTTCCGCATCCAAGTTAAAGATACCTTCTGCTTGGTAGAAGTATCCTTGATAGTAATTCATTTGAGCTCCCCATCGTTTCACGATATTTTTATCCTCATCCCCTTTCGGATAATTATCGATTGCTTCTTTCATTGCTTTTGAAGCCAGCTCAAATTGTCGCACTGCACTTTTTGCATCATTTTTATTCTTGATAAACTCGTTTGCATTTGCTTCATACATGCTTGCTTTTAGCATATGAGAATAGGCATGTAAAACTAAAGCTTCCCTTTCCTCGGTAGCTAATTTGCTTGCTCTTAAATAAAGCTTAGATGCTAGCTTGCACTTTACACTACTTTCTGTGAATTTTCCTTCCCCTGCTAATTTAAAGGCTCGTCCCCATTCTTTTGCTGCTTTATCATTAATTAGTTTGTTTAAAGTCGATTTGATAGTCTTATTTTGTTCCTCAACCCAGATACTATATGATGGATTATAGTATGCTGCGGTTATAAAAGCCCGATATGCATTGAGGTGTTTTCTTTTTGCTAATTGATAATCTTTCCCAGTTTGGGCTTTTTGTCCTTCCAATCGATAAACTAATCCTTGTACAAAATTTGCTCGAGCATTCGCATTGTAAATTAGAAGAGGTTTCTTTGCTTTTCCTATGATCTCTAATTCGAGAGTATATGAATTAACTGCTTCAATTAGATTCGTGATTTGCTCTTCGATTCTCGAACCTTTTTTCAAAGCTTGGCATTCTGATAATCTACCTTTTGAAAACATATCTAATCTTTCTGCTTCTTGTTGAAATTCGAGAGCAAAACCAGAGCTCATTCTTTGGAATCTACTAATCGATTTTCCACCTTCCCCAAATTCATTCGCAGCAACAGCATAATCTCCTGCTCGATATTTTCTCTCAGCAGTTATAATAGAATATAATCCTCGATATAGGTAGAGGTAGACTTTTGCGATAGAATCCCCCTCATCATCTTTAACTATAAGCAATTTGATTTGATTATCAAGTTTTGTCAAAGTTTCTTGTAGATTACTCCTAAATTCATCGAATGTGAATAAAGCATATTCTGTGGCAGATGTCGTTGGAATCAAATCTGGTATCACCTTGAGCAATATACAATACTTATTGTCGTAACTTAAGAAATCTTCGTTAGTGACTAAGTCAGAATTATGTTAAATAAAGAAGAAATGAAAATTAGGATTTTTGTGTAATTCATCTAATTTTCAAATTAGTTAGTTCATTATTGATTTGCCTTAGTTGTAACTATTCGGCTATTTCCAGTTAAGAAGACTGTGTGTTCAGATTGAGAAACCAGTGAATCTTTCACATCACTTAGGACTGGATATCGTTTTATCTGAGCTTTATCAGCTAAATATCTCAAAGCTATTTTTGCTGTTGGTGTAGTCAATTCCTTTGCAATCCACCTAGTTGTGAAGGGAAAATTGCTATAATTTGCTAAAATAAGTTTACGAGCTCTTCTTGCAGAGTCCAGTCTTAATGGAATTTGGATAGGATTCAATTGGAAGATAAAGCATTTTGTTTCTGTTCTAAGTAGCCTTCCAGTTCCTGAAGTAGCAAAAGTTTCTATTGCATACGCTTGATTCTCTTCTAACTTGATTCCTTTTGTCCCTTTTACATTTGGAATCATAATTGGACCATGCAATAAATTCTGATCTAATTGATGACCGCCAAGTTCTCTTATAGGTCTGAAATCATATGATCTAATTATATCCTCGATTTCAGTTCCAATTCTATCAGTAGAAATCCCAGGTCGAATTAAATCAACAGCTGCTTTTGTAGCTTCTTCTGAAGCCTTTATCAAGTCTTTATGACCTGTTCCGAATGATACTGTAAAAGCAGTATCAGCTACATACCCATCAATATGAACTCCACAATCTACCTTCACGACATCACCCTTTCGTATAACAAGGTCATCATCAGGTTGTGCAGAATAATGTGCAGCCACATTATTAATGGATATATTCAATGGAAACGCCCAATTTCCACCTAATGCTTTGATTTTTGTTTCTCCGGCTTCACAAATCTCTAAAACAGATACACCCACTTTTACTTTGCTTCGTAAAAGTTTCTTGACTGCAATTGCGATTTCGCCAGCTTTCAAGTAGAATTCAAGTGGACCTTCTACTTCTGGGGTTTTCTTTACAACTTTCTTTACTACTTTCTTTGTTGTTGGTTTTTTTGTTGTTGTTGTTTTCTTCTTAACGGTGGTTGGTTTCTTTGCTGTTGCAGGTTTCTTAGTGGTAGTGGTCTTCTTTGCTGTTGGTTTCTTCGTAGAAGTGGATTTTTTTGTTGTAGGTTTCTTAGTGGTAGTTTTAGTAGTTTTCTTTGTTCCAGTTTGTTTTTTTGTTGTACTTTTTGTAGTGGTGGATTTTTTCTTTGTTGGTGTGGTTTTTTTTGCAGTAGCTTTTTTAGCTGTTGTTTTAGTTGTACTTGTTTTCTTTTGAGCAGGTTTCTTTTTTGTGCTGCTTGTTTTTGT
>JABLTI010000178.1 GCA_013166835.1 Promethearchaeati archaeon
TCACAATCCGGAAATTGTTCATTTTTATGGTCTTTCAAGTGATGATAATAAAATAATGCTTTACAAAGATGAAAGTAAGACTGTTATGGTAAAACCCGAAGATTTAGCTAATCTATTTAAATTATTTAACAAATCTTTGCGATGCGTTATTCTTAGTTCTTGTTATAATGATAAACAAGCAGAAGCAATTGCTCAACACATTGACTGTGTGGTTGGAACCCTCAAATCTACTGAGGAAAAATCATCAGCTAGTTTTGCTCAGGGATTTTATCGAGCTTTAGGTGGAGGAAAAAACGTAAATGAAGCGTTCGAATTTGGCGAAGTTCAGATGAAATTAGTAGATAATAAAGGGAAACCAAAAATAATTGCCATAAAAGTGGATCCCGCTGAATTGATTTTTGAATAAAGGAATGATTCTGTGGACAGTCTTTTTTTTCTGTTAAAACAAAATTTTAATTGGATTTACCCTTCGCTTGAAGGCTCGCTTGATCATCCAAGATATAATATTTCTTGGTGGTTTTGAAATATCCTTCTTATTCCTTGGTTCAAGATACATAGCTTTCTGTGGACAAACTAATGCACAAACCCCACATCCTACACACTTCTCATCTACCTGACATTTCTTTTCAGTTATTGTTAGAGCATTAAATTGACAGCGATCAATGCATTTCCTACAACCAGAGCAAGATTCTTCTTCAATGCTCAAAACATAATCTGATTTTACAAAAGCATTTGGTTGGTCGTATTTGACTAATCCTTGTAGTATCCCACAACAGCAAGTGCAACAATTGCAGATATATGATTGCCCTTTTTCAATATTCATTGATGTATGAACAAGTCCTGCTTCTTCAGCTTCTCTCAGTAATTCAAGTGCTTTAGTTTTGGAAACTGGTTTTGTTTGATGACTATCTTCATAAGCATTTTTCCTTTTGGAAAATGTTAAGCAGATACTCATAGGATAATCGCATCTATTGTCTATCAATTCCTGTTGTTTTCTGCAAATACAGTCTCTAACTCCCCAGCTTTTTGCGTTACTGACTAAGGTTTCAGCTTGATTGTAAGTATGAACTTTGAGATCGGTTTTTATTACTCGATCAACTGGAACCACTCTTTGGATTGCTGGTTCAGAGCTAAAGAGTATATCACCGCGAGTTTTCTGAACATAATCTTCAAACAATTGAGCAAATTCGGAATCCATACGATGTAGTTGCTCTTCATACAAACCAATAACAAATGGAAGTATTCCGTATTTCTTCCCTTTTCTTGTATGCCTAATGTGTACTTGCCCTTTGCTTACCATTATTGCTAATTTCTTTGCTAATTCTAATCTGGGTATTCGTAGTCGTCTAGCCATTCTTCTTAGTGATTCGCCTGCGAGTTTTAATTTACTTGCCAAATCTGCTTCCCAAGGTTCATAGATCCATTCTAGCATTCTCAAATGTGTACCATCTTCAAGTGTCATAAAACCATTTGGAATAGTATTCAGTGTTTGAGATAGCTTTTCATATGGATTAAGCTGTGCCTTTGTTGTCTTTGCCATAAGACGAATCTCCTGATAAATACAAAAGATACTGGGTTTCAATTTCTCTGAAGTTTAAGTAATTACCTATATACAATATATATTGTAAAATGAAAGAAAAAATCGATCAATTAAATCTTCAAAGCAAAAAGCTTCCGATACTCGATAACTCCGCCTGTTCTTTCATCTTGAACCTCAATAACTGTTTCCTTAGCAAGTTGTTTTACGCTATTATCCAAATGAACTTCTTTTAGAGTCTCCTCTAGAGAGGTTTTCTGTTCTTTCATTCGATTCCACATATTTTGTTGCTGTTTGAGTTTTGCTTGTTCATCTTGTATATTAATAAGAATTGAATCCAAGTTTTTTTCTTCAGCAAGAGTTTTTGCAGTTATTAATAACTCGACAGATTTCTCAGCATTTAATTCTACCAGAGCTAATTGTGATTTCAAACGATAGATATTTGCTAGTAAGCTGAATTGTTTTCTGTCTTCTGCATAGGTTTGCATCGTCTCGATATGCTTTTTAACTTCAGTCAATATTTCTTTGTCAGCAGTTACTTGCAGTTCTTTTAGCCGAATCTCTACTAGATGGAAGAGAGCATCTATTTGAAAACTTATGTGGAGCTTCTCTGAAGCTAGTTGTTCTTCAAGGATTTCAACTGCTTTAAACCAATCTTGCATTCGAGTGCTTTCTTTCAACAGCAGAACTTCAGCAAATTTGTATTGTATAGTGATCTGTTCTTGTCCTAAAGTATTACTTAGTTCCTCTAATTCCTTCATATATTCCTCTGCTTGTTTTGTTTCATTTAATAAAAGGGATACTAAAACTAAGTGGTAGAGAAGAACAGGTCGTACTCTGAGTTCACCCACTTTCTTACTGTTTTGCAGTCCTTTTTGGAAGTTATTTTTTGCTTCTTTATTATCATTTTTTAACAGGTAAATGGCTCCAACGTTGATAAACAGAACATACAATCCAACCCATGCTTCTTCTAAAGCTAACTTATTGTATTCCAGAGCTTTATCTAAATTGTATTGTATAGAGTAAATTACTGCTGTATGCAGGTAAAAACCAAAAAGCAATAATTTTAGTCCCATTTCTAAAGAGAGATCTATACCTTTCTTGTGATATTCCAGTGCCGTATCGTATTTTCTTAATGTTTGTTTTGCAGTAGCATAAGTAAAATAAACGTGTGTTAAGAATGCGTGTTTTCCAACCGAGTGAGCTATTTCTAACCCTTTTTCAATACTTTTATCAGCCTTTTCAATTTCACCTGAAAATATGTATGAAAATCCACGAAAAGATGCAGCAATTCCCAATATATAATCAATCCCGGTTTTTTCTGCATATGCCTGTAAAGTGCTAGCTATCTCAGTTCCTTTTTGTATTTCACCAAATTCAAAAGCTAGAACTCCAAGGTTCATATACAAGTAAAGTTTAGTTTTAGCTACATATTTTAATTCGTACTTCTCATCATCTTGAATTAGCTCTAGTCCTTTTTCTCCAGCCTCTTGACTCTCTTTGTATTTCCCTAAGTAATAGAGAGACATTGTTTGCTCAAGATATGCATCAGCTTTCAAAAGATTGTTATTAATTTCTTCACTCTCTTTTAGGACTTTCTCCGAAAGTTTATTTGCTTTATGAAATTTTCCAAAGTAATTCAGTACTTCACTCTGTAAAACGATTATTTTCAGCTCATCCTCTTTAGACATATTATCTTTCTTCAGCAAATCCTTGGTTACTTTATGAGCTTCTTTGAGCTTACAATTAAAAATGAGTGATTTAATTCTCTCTTTTTCTTTCTCTGAATCAAATGACAAAATAACTACCCCTAATTCCTTATTTCTTTCTTTTACAAAAGTATTTCTCTAAATCTTTAAGGCAAATAATTTCCGATACTCTATCACATCACCAGTTTTCTCATCACGGACTTCCATGACTGTATCTTTGACTATATGTTTCGCAGTTTCTTCAATTGGCACTTGTTTTAAAACCTCAAGAATAGGAGGATTTTGTTCCTTCAATTTTTCCCACATTGTCAATTGACTTTCTAATTGCTTCTGTTCTTGATTGATTTTTTCCACTAAAAGTCCAATGTTCTTTTCCTCAGCAAGTGTCTTAGCAGTAATAAGAAGTTGTATTGCCTTGCGAGCGTCAAGTTCGATTAAAGCTAATTGGGATTTTAGCCAATAAAGATTGATGAGCAACCAGTAGTATTGCTTACTCTCTGCTTCTTTTTGTAATCTCTCAATTTGTTTTCGGACCTCTAAAATGGCATTTTTATCCCCTGTTAGTTTAAGCTCTTTTAAACGGATTTCTGCGAGAGCAAATAGCTCATCAATTCGCCAATCAGCAGGCAATTTCTCTTGGACCAGGTATTCTTCCAATATGTCAGCAGCTTCGATCCAATCAGACATACTAATACTCGATTTAAGAACAAACACTTTTGCGAAAAGATAATATTGCTCTACAAGTTCATAACCAATTTTCTTATTTAGAAGCTCTAATTCATCCAGGTATTCTTTTGTTTTTTCAGAATTTCTTCTCTCCACATTATTTCTAATGAGGCAATAAAGAGTATTAGGTAAAACCCGATAATCTTTTATTTTTCTAGAAATTTCAAGTGCTTTCAAGTAGTATTTTTCAGATTTCTCTAAATCGTTTTTATGATAATATATCTCTCCAATATTATTCAAAATTAAGTTTCTCAAAGCTTCTCTTAGTTTTAAGGCTTTCAAATAATACTCCAAAGCTTCGTCAAGTTGCCACATATTATGAAAAGTAACACCTAGGTTATTGTAAATCCCATGAAGTACATATGTGCTATCAATTTCTATTGTTAAAACTTCGCTTTTTTGAAAGAAATCAATTGCTGCTTGGAATTCTCTTTTGTGGCTTTTCAATGTACCATGAGAGAAATAAGCAATAGATAATTCTTGTTTGTTTTTAATTGAAATAGCAAGTGATGTGGCCTGTTTAAAACCAATTCTTCAGCTTTTTCAATTTGATTACTATGAATATAGAACATACTCAAGTTGGATGAAATGACTGCTTGTAGTTGTTTGTTTCCGCTATCAAATGCTAAAGCCAAACTTTGTTCTCCAAGCTCTAAGCACTTAGGTAGATCCCCGAGATTTCCCGTAATTATACTTTGCATCGCTAGTAAGAATGATTTTCTTTCTGCTTGTTCAGTTTTTGAAAAGTTTTCAATTTTCGAGAGTTTAAGTAATGATTCTTCAGTGAGAGAAAAAGTTTTCTGGAATTCTCCAAGAAAATATAATGCATGTGTTTTCTGAATTAGAGCATCAAGTTGAATTAAATTACTGTTTAGATTTTTGTTTTCTTTTAATACTTCCTCAACCAATAGTAAACCAATTTTGAAATTTCCTAATTTGTTTTGTACTTCACTTCTCAGTATTTTGTTAGCAAGTTCGTCTTCTTTGTCAATGTTCTTGATCTTCGAAATCTTGTCAATTAATTCTAGTGCGGTTTTGAAGTCACCATGATAAACTTGCCGTTTTACTTCCTTTATATCCTTACTAGCTGATGAAGTCATTAAAATATCCCCTAAATGAATATAAATTACTAAAGAAAAAATCTTTCTCTCTAAATTTTCAAAGCAAAAAGTTTCCGATACTCGATAATTTTCCCGGATTCCTCATCTCGGACTTCCATGAGGGTTTCCTTAGCGATTTTCTTTGCTGAATCTGTTAATGATATTTGTTTCAGTGTTTCTGAAAGTGGAGCTTTTTCTTCTCTTAATTGATTCCACATATTTGCTTGTTTTTCTATCTTTTCTTGATCGCTTATTACTCTTTGAGCTATTAGTGTTAAACCTTTATCATCCGCTAATGTATGAGCAGCTATAAGAAGATTGGTTGCTTTCTTAATATCTAGTTCTAGTAAAGCAAGTTGAGACTTTAATTGATAAATTTCAATTTGAAACATGT
>JABLTI010000066.1 GCA_013166835.1 Promethearchaeati archaeon
TGGATTTGTGATCGCGCCATCTATACCTGTAAATGCTAAGAAATTGCATATGATTAGTAACCCGAGAAATGATGTAAACACGAATTTTATTTTTATTTTCAAATTATATCCTCCAGATTCCAAGATTTACATTCAATGAACTATATTTCAATTGCCTATTTTAGTAATTCCTTTCTTTACTGTTTTTAATAATTCCTATCAAATTTAAAACAAAAAAATAAATGTAAAGAGCAATCCAATTATTTAGGAATTAACCATTTACCTGCTTTGTATATTTCTTCCCCATCAAGAATGATTTTGGAATCTTTGCTTTTCATATCCTTCAAGATATCCCAATGTATAGGAGATTTATTCTTTGATCCTGCTTCAGGAAAACCAGAACCTAAAGCTAAATGAATGGTTCCACCTATTTTCTCATCAAAAAGCATATTCTTGGTAAATCTTTGTATCCCATAATTTGTACCTACAGCTAATTCTCCTAAGATTTTTGCGTTCTCTAACTCAAGAACATTATTCAAGACATCTTTTCCTTTTGCTGCATCACAATCAATTACTTGTCCATCTTTGAATTTAAGCCAAATATTCTCTACTTCCCGACCCATATAAATGCCCGGATAAGTGAACCGAATTGTTCCATTTACAGAATCCTCTATTGGTGATGTGAAGACTTCCCCATCGGGCAAATTCTTGTGACCACAGCTATTTATCCATTTTCTACCGACTATACCCAAAGATAAGTCTGTATCTTCTCCAATTATCCTAATTTCTTTACCTTTATCTAGAATCTTGACTATCTCGTTTTGATTTGCTTCCATCTTATTCCAGAATTTAACCGGATCTGGTTTATCTAGAGCAAGTGCTTTGTAAACAAATTCTTTGTATTCTTCAATACCCATACTTGCTTCTTGAGCCATAGCTAAGTTTGGATAAGGACAGATATTCCAATCAATTTCACCTGCAGCAGCTCGTTTCTTAAAAATCTCGTTTAATTCTTTACCAGCATTTCGTTGCATTACTAACAATTTTGGATCAATATTAGTTAAAGATCGAGTATTATAAGATGAAAATATGAAAATTGCTTTAGTTAATTTTTTGACATGTTCAAAACCAATTTCATCGACATATTTTATTTGGTCTTCAGTCGCATACTTGAAGAAAATCTCTTGAAAACCTGAAAAACCAATATCCAGTTTTACTGTATGTCCGCCTGCTTTTATGATTTCTCTGTAAATATCTCTTATCAGATCCTCTGCATTTGCTGCTCCTTTAAGCTGAACCCTATCACCTTTTTGGACGTTCACAGCATATTGCACAACTAGTTTTGCTAATTTCTCACTAAAATCTCCATACACGGTAATTTGCTCCAATAATTAACACGAAGAACTAGTTAGATTATCTGAAAAAACTTTCTACCACTCTTTTTCTTATATTTTTTTATCATTAAATTTTGAAAGGAAAAAGGATAAAGGAATAAAGTTTATCAAAGCATTACCAAAATTTCAATATACTAAAATTATTCTATTATGTGATACTCTATGTCTGATATTAAAATTAAACAGGGAGAAAAAGGTCAAGAAAACATCATTTGTGAAATTCATAATGAATCGTTTTCATATTGGATAGATAATCTTGGATTACTTTATGGGTACAAATATCTTGAAAATAAAGATGTTGAAAACTGGTTATTAAACGAAAAAAGTTTTGTCTTAATTGCTTATGATAATGAGCAACCGGTTGGGTATGTCCATTGTCAAATAGAAGATATTGTTGGAGATAAAAAAACAATTAGAAATCTGGTGTTCTGTGAAACTAAAGAAAGCTTAGGTCAGAGTAGAATTGGTGTTCTTTCAACAAATAGAAGAAAAAAAATTGCTTCAAGATTAATGAAAAAGGCTCTTGAGAAGTCTAAGCAATTTGAAGCTGATACTGCTCTATCATTAGTATACAATCAGAATCTACCAGCAAGAAGATTATTAACAAATATGGGTTTTGAACATAAGCAGTTGTTTTACTTTAAACCATATTCGAAAGAAAAGCCATATGTTCAAGATTCTTTTCTAGCTGAATTTAATCTTTTTCAAAATATACCTGAGATCCAATTGAATCAGGATGTTGTGATTAGAAAAATCCTGTTAGAGGATTTATCTTCTATGCAACGTATTTTTGGTGAATCTCGTCCAGATGTTTTTGGTTCTAATCCTACCTATAATCAAGTGAGAGAATGGTATCAATCTGCATGGGGAGAAGTTACACTAATAGCAGAAAAAGAAGGACAAGTAGTCGGTTGTATGGAGTTCACTTCCTTAGGTGTTATTGGAATTCCAGGTGTTCTGCTTGAATACAGAAAACAAGGAATTGGTTCTACTCTTTTCTATCATTTACTTCTAGAGATGAAAAATTCTGGAAAAGAAAAGGCTCTTGCGGATACGGGTTTTGAACTTCAAGATGCAATAAATTTGTATAAGAAATTTAATTTTAATCTCTCAAGAGAACTCTGGGCTTGGGTTAAGATCCTTTAATTTTTCCCCTTTTCCTTTCCTGTTGAATAGCTTTTAATTATTTTATCTAAAACCTCTTTTTCCTCTTCACTTAGATCTTTTCCAGATTCAACTAGTGCTTCTTCAAAATTTAAAATTTCAGAATCCGTTGAGCTTATATCTTTCTGATTAATTGGTTCCGATTTATCTTTTAATCTAGGTTTTTGTATTTTTGTCGAGGATCTTCTTCTTGTAATACGAATAATTAAGAAAATTCCAATGATAACAGCTAATACAGCTCCAAAAATCACTAATGCTTTCCAGTTAAAATCAAGCTCACTAGGATGAGATACTTGAATGATTATTTCATATGCACCAAAACCAGTTAATCTACTAACCAGTATTCTGAAAGTACCTGTATCTGATACAGTTATATCAATACTTTCTTCAGAGTCTCCTGCAGTACTCATAGCAATTCTGTATGTGTTAGGATCATAAAAAAACAAATCAAAATTTAAACTCTCTTGAAATGACAAATGAATCGTAATAATATCTCCAAAAATTAAATCTATTTTGTAATAATCATAATAATCAAAATCAACTAGCATTCCATTATGTTGTCCACGTGTGATTGAAGTAGCTGAATTAAAAGTGTTCCCTGCATCTCCTCCGCTACCAGCATCATTCTGCATTAATGTAGTTGAGGTTATTGCTGATGTTTGAAGCAATAAAGAATAATTTCCATGGCTTGTAAGATTGAATTTCTCTATTCTTACAAACCAATAACCATAATTCAGAATATCAGTTTCAATATATTCATTTGAATCAATATTTAGACTTGATTGTATAATATTTCTATCAGGAGCATAAAGGTGCAAATCAAAATCCGTACCATTATCTCCATTAAGTATTATTACTGCATGACGATTTGAAATAATATAGACAGTGTAAAAATCATCATTATCATCAAATGGAAGTGATCCATTAAAAGTTCCTGTACCAATTACTGTAGCATTATCAAAATTATCACCTGCATCACCACCAGTATTTGCATCATCTTGAGTTTCTGGAGAAAGGGAAATGGGATAAATAGTGGAAAAAGGAGTTTTTGCAGATGTATCTACTTTAGAAAATAAGACTGGAGTGAAAATAATAACAACCAACAAACACAATTTCAGGTGCTTATTCATCTGATTCTCGCCCATTTTTACAAAACTTGCTTTAAGAATTAATCTTCCTCTAACTATTTAAATAATACAATAAAGTTAGGAATTCAAACTTTAGAAAATATAGCTCGCTAATGTTAAAAAAATAAATATTTTACAATAAGAATTAACACTTTCTTAATGATTATTTTATTGTATTAGCGGTTCAATCTTGAATATAGATAAAAAATGGGGTGCGTACCATGACAGAACCACTAATAATTGATGCTCATGAAAGTCATGTAACACATATTGATTTTACTAAAGATAGTAATGTACTAATCTCTGCTGGAATGGATAATGCAATCAGATTTTGGAAAGCACCAGATTGGGAATACAGTTTTGAATTGGATGGTCATACAAAAAGCGTTAATACTTTTGCTTTAGATGAGGTTGATAGGGTTTTATATACAGGTTCCAGCGATAATACAATTAAACTTTGGGATTTAAGTGAGCGGAAAGAAATTCTATCACTAAAAGGTCATAAAAAACCAATAATAAAATTGGTAATTTCACCAGCAAAAGCATTATTGGCTTCCGGTTCTTATGATGGAGATATTCGTCTATGGTCTTTGGAAAATTTGGTAGAATATAGTGTTTTAAATGGTCATCCTAGTCATTCTACTGGAATTAGTTTTGCACCTGATTGTTCATATATTATAACAGGTGGAATGGATAAGAATATGCTAATATGGGAATTGCCTTCTGCTACTCTTAAGAAGAAGATTCAATCTCATAAAGATGCTACCTTAGCTATTCATCATTTCGCTAAAGGTAAGAAACTGATTTCTATAGGTCTTGACCAAATAATTAGGATTTGGAAAACTAGTGATTGGTCTATTGAAAAGAAATTAAAAGTAAAGCATAAGAAAATTAATTCGCTTACAATTTCACCTAATGAGAAATATGTAGCTACTACTTGTGATAATAATTTCCAAGTATGGTCATTAAAGGAAGAAGAATTACTCAGTGATATTACAATCAAACCCAAAGGTGTTTACACTACAGCATTTTCACCTGATGGGAAATTGTTTGCTGTTGGTTCTGCTGACAAAAAAATCAGAATTTGGAAACTGAAGGACCTTGTATAAAATATTTCATTAATTATATCTAGGTTCTAATTAATTCTAAAATCAATTGAAAATCTTTTTTTTATTTTTAAATAAAATACATTCTTTAAAATTAATTTATTAAGCAATAGTATTTTACAGAAAGATAAGCAGTATTTTTATTTAAAAAAAATATGGGCGGGAAAATAAGTTGCATATTCCTGATGGCGTTTTACCATTAAATCATGTTTTGATTTATCTAGCTATTTCAGCATTAATTATAGTAATATCAATAATACAAAGTAGAAACAGCTTAACATTAAAACAAATACCAATAGTAGGAGTACTCGCTGCTGGTTTATTTGCAGCTCAGATGTTTAATTTTCCCATTCCAGCAGGATCTAGTGGGCACCTGATTGGGACTGCTTTAGCAACAGCTCTTGTTGGTCCCTGGGTTGGTATACTAATTCTAACGGCAATTCTAATAATTCAATCATTCTTTGGTGACGGAGGATTTTTAGCTTTAGGAGCTAATATCATAAATATGGCAATTATCGGTGCTTTTGTTACTTTTTTGTTTTTTGTTCTGATACCAAAGAAATGGCGAGAGAAAAAAGTCATGTTTGCAACCTTTGCAGGTATCTCGGGATTCTTATCTACAATGTTCATGGCTTTTTTTGCAAGTGTAGAATTAATAATTGCACAACTGGGTAGTCCTGGTATAATTTTCGGTTCTATGTTAGGATTACATGCTATAATTGGTTTAGTAGAAGGTGTAATTACCTTTGCTTTAGTTTTCTTCACGTTCAAAGCCCAAGCTTCATTATTTGAAGCAGCAGAAGATTCCTTATACATCAAAGGCAAGAAGGAAATCAAGGAAGATATACCGCCATCATATAAATTCCCTGTTTGGGGTGCTGTCTCAACTGTAGGAATATTTGGGATAATGTCAATTTTTGGGATAGTTGCAAGTGAGAATCCAGATGGACTTGAACGAACATTCGAATTTCTTGTAAAAGATGGTTCGGTTCTCACAATATTAGAAACTGGTTTGTTTGGATTTCCGGATGGTTTAGGTTGGTCAATATTACAGATGGCAATTATCATGGTGATATTCTTCACAATAATTCTGATAATAAACTATTTAGTATTTATATTAAGAAGAAGAATTTATCGAAAATCACATATTGAAATTCAACAAAATGCAGAAAAATTATCTAGTGAACTTAATCATGATGTTTTTAATTAAAAAAAAGGATAATTTTTTTAATTACTTCATTTTATCTTTCACAATCATGTCTAGTAATAATTTTTTACTCCCTTTTAGAGATAAAAGACTAACAAAACCACTATCAAATATAGGATTAACAATTACTGTTGTGTTATCTTTAGTGTTTTTAAATATCAGTCAAGAATTGATAGATATATTATTTGTTTATCTATTGACATTCGTTTTCTTTCTAATTTTCAGAGCAAATTTCCTACGAACAATAAAAATTATTCTATCAGCATCCATCATAATATTTTTCATGGGTTTACCTAGTTTCTTTATGAAGCAAGGTTCAATATTATTCATCATACCTATTGGAAAATATAGTATTAATTTCCATGATATCAGTGTTTACAGAGCAATCTATATTTGGGTTAGAGGATTCTTTTCTGTATCCATAATAACGTTATACACAACAATATTAACTGTTCAAGAATTCATCTCTGCACTTCGTAGCTTGTTCATACCGAATATTCTAGTTACATTAATCCTCTTAATACTAAGATATACTCCAATGTTATATGAACAAGGAAATGAGATAAAAACTGCTCAAGAATTACGAGGTATATCAACTGCTCCTTTTGGTAGAAGATTTTCTGCTGCAACTTCTAGGATTGGTGGAACGTTAATACGGTCTTTGAGAAAAGGTACAGAGGTTTACGAGGGAATGATTCTGAGAGGATTAGAAAATTCTGAATTTGTTAAAAGAAATTATGTAAAATGGTTAGATTTTCTTGTTATACCATTAATTGCTGGACTTTTTAGTTTATTTGCAGGAGGAATTATTAGTGGATACATTGGTTGAGTTTCAAAACGTTGAATTCGAATATCCGGAAAAAACATTTGGGTTATACAACATAAATTTCCAAATAGAAACCGGGAAAAAATATGCTATATGTGGAAAAAATGGTGCTGGTAAAACTACTTTGCTAAGACTTCTTATGGGATTAGAAGAAATAAAAACAGGAACAATTAAGATTGAAGGACAAGAACTATCTAAAAGGAATTTAAAAGAAATAAGACAGAAAATAGGGTTTGTTTTTCAAAATCCTGATTCACAAGTTTTTTCCGCAAGTGTATATGAAGATGTTGCTTTTGGACCAAGAAATATGGGATTAGAAGCAGAAGAGATTGATAAAAGAGTAATTTCTGCATTAGAAAATGTTGATCTCGTTGAATACAAAGATCGATCCCCATATCAATTATCATTTGGTCAAAAGAAAAGAGTAGCTATTGCAGGGATTTTAGCAATGGATCCAGCTATAATTGTATTAGATGAACCTTTCTCGAATCTTGATTATCCTTCAAAAAGCTCATTAAAGGAACTACTGGAAACAAAAGTAATTCATAAAGGTAAAACAATTATTTTTGCATCCCATAATAGAAAACTTATCAATGAATGGGCAGATATAGCATTGTTTCTTGATAATGGAGAAATAATTTATTCAGATATAGCTAAAGGGCTTGTAAATATAGAATTGGCAGATAAATATCTAGGTCCGTTATAATAGATCTAGAAGTAATCATTTACAATTTTTACCAGAAATCGTAATCTGTTTTCTATTTCTTATTCTTAGCATCAATGGTTTTTTATCGGTGATAGTGTTTAAGTAATGTAAATCTTTCCAATTCGTAAAAAATATCGCCTATTTATAAAGAAATATGGAAATTCTATCGACAAAAAAATCTCTTTTGGATAGTCTTATTAAGTAGAGAGACAAAAATAAATTTGAAACTTGGGGAAAATCGATGGAAAATATTATACGAATTCAACCTTATCTGGAGAGAAATGATAAGGAATTTAAATCCTATTTAGAATTTTTAAAAAATGTTGTTTTGATTTTAGAGCCCAACTTCCAATTTTTTGAGATATTTTTAGAAGAAGACAGAGAAGATAAACCATATGAATCTCTACTTATTAAGACAAAATTCGGAACTGAAAAGCAAGGATTTGAAGTTATTTTATCCGAAGTATATGAACAAGTTGCCAATATTGTTGTTGTAGATTGTGTAATTGTGCGAGCTTATGGGTTAAACAATGATTCTGAGTTAGAAATTAGATCAATAAGAGAGTATGATGAACCCTTTTACCTTGAATTAAAAGTAGTGGGTAATCCTGAAGAATCACAAGAAATAACTAAAAAATTTAAAGATAAATTCGAAAGAGCACACATCTCAAAAGAGAAATTAAAAAAAGAGCTTCTGATTTTAAATACTTCACTAAAAAGAAGTGCATGGTATGCCGTTGAAATGAGAGCTAAAAGTATCCTGGAAGATTTTCCAGAAGAACCTCATGCATTACTAGCTCTGGCAATTGCACGAGTTGCTCAAGGAGATTTAGAAACTCGGAAAGAAATATTGCAACATATCTCTAAATTGAAACCAGATAAACCTGATAAATTATACAATATTGGTATAATCCATAAAAAAAGAAAAGAATATGTAGAAGCTATAACATCACTTCGAGAATCAATTAAAGTGGAATCAGTAGAAGAACCAGTTCTTAAAATCGTAAGTCAAGTTCAAGCAGCTTTATCTGAAGTAGAAGATGCTCTAAAAACCTATGAAAAAGCATCAAAAACATAGTTTAAGGCTTGATAGATTTTTACCTCTTCTTAACTTTGACTCAACATGAATACTTTAAAACTAAAAGCACTTATCGTTAAATGTAAAAGTACAGATAGGTGATCCTTATAGCAAAACCATTATGCCTTTGTATTTCTGTTATGAGTAAAAAGGGTTTAGAAGTAACAAAGGTGTATCCTAATATTTTAAATCAAGCAATTATTAATGAAATTGCTTTGAAGAGTATGCCATTTGGTGCTAAAGAAGGGGATTTTACAACTATTACTTTATCAGATAATAAAATATTTTCTGGACTTGTTTTTACAGTTCCACATCTTTTGAGTAGAGATAATATTGCATCGCTAATTGCTGTGTTTGAATCCATGAGTTATAATGCAGAGATTTTACAAGAAAATTTCACTCTACTAATTAACTCATTAAAAGAGTTTAACGTAATCTCATCAGATAAGGTTACAGATCTTCTACCAGAGATATTTGCAGGCATTAAACTAGAGAAATTTAACTTGAACATTAAACGTGGAAAGAATATAACATTTAATTTTACAAATCTTGATGCAAAATTTGTGAAGAAAGATAAGTTAAAAGAATTCACAAGTGATGTTTGGGGCTAAACCAAAAGATACAAAACTGGAAACATAAATCTCTAACTATGGAGATTACTGCTTATACTTGGTATTTCTTAATAACAGCTACTATTGTATGTGTCGCATTAATAATCTCCAATATAATATTTCTGAGACACTATCTCAAACTAAAAACACCAGGATCAATTCTATTACTGCTAACATATTTTCTTTTTACAATAGGAGAAATATTAAATACAACAGGATTGTGGTATTATACCTTTGTTTCAGAAACAAGCCCTATCAGTGGATATTTTGAATTAAACTTCGCTTTCTTTTATGCCGTGGGTTACATTTTCTTCTACTTCTTTGCTAATAGACATATACTTGAAGACAATGATTTAGTGAAATCTCTAACCGCTATTATATTAACGATAATTATTAGTGTAACCTCATCTTTAATGTATGTAGAATTAGTCTATCAAAATGTGGATCCTATTTTTTATAATGAAATTATTGTAATTGGACCAAATTTAAAACAATATTTACCAACTATGTTGGCAGGATTAATGATTTTCATTCCAATATTTTTGTTCATACATTTACGAATTATTATTGGTATTACTAAGCTAAGAAGAAGTATTGAAGACTCTGTTTCTAAAACAGGATTCACTTTTATACTCTTTACAATAATCAGCTTTGTTTTATCTGCATTAATTGCTAGTACATTCATAATGCCAAATGTTGGAAATTATCCCAGATTATATACAACACTACATTCCTTAAGAATTCTAACAATAATTATTGCTGTCCTGCTCGGGTATTTTGGATGGACCCTTCCAAACTGGTTAAAGAAAAGATTACAAAAGAGAGATGCAAAAAAACTTGAGCAAAATAATGTTAGTTAAACCATCCTATGAAGCTGACAACCATGTTATGCAATAATACTACTGATAAGAGTTCCAATAACACCTAGAAGAGCAAATAAATTAAGCTTAAACCATCTTTCTTCAGGTATTTCACCTATCACTCTCCAATAAAAAACCCTAGTCATCATTATTGATAGCCTTTTTCCGTTATTTGTTAGCATATTTCCTATATCGTGCAATTTAAATTTAATGAGAATAAGTATTATTGTGAGAGAAAGCAGGTGAACTAAATCACTATTTCTATATTTTATTGCTTTCTCTCCTCCCTCCCCCAAATTCTCAGAATTAACTTTGGACAGCTACATTTTAGCTTTTTCACGACTCACTTTTGCTTCTAAGCTGTTACCCATTTCTTCATAAATGTCAGCGATAACAAACCAATGACTCTTATCATGTGGTTCGAATTCAGCTATTTTTTTCCAAACAACAAGAGCTTGTTGAAACATCTTTTTCTCTTTTAAAATAAGACCACTCTTTTTGAAATACTTCATACCTCTTCTGATTTGTTTCTTTTCAATGTAGAGAGTGACTAATTCAGTTAAACCTGTTAGATCCTTTGGATCAAGAGACAAACCATGAGCACCAAATTCATCGGCTTTCTCTTTTAATCCCATTTCTTCGTAGAGTGTTACAAGATAAAACCAATAATTGGGATCTTTGGGATAATCATTGAATCTCTTCAGTTTTTTAAGAATAATATAATGTATATTGTAAATCATTAAGCGGATTTTATGGATCTCCATGAACCACATTCCAGAAGATTCGTACATTCTATCAATAGCAATGGGATAATATTCCTTATCCTTTGGTATGAAAAATGCGAAAGAATAATCTGGAAAAAGCAAATTAAAGAATCGAGCAGTACTTTTGATAATCTTCACTAATGGAGTATTGTTTTTTATCCTATAATAATCAATTACTTTTTTTGTCCAAAACTCAAATGCTTGTTCTCGATATTCTGGTATTTTTTCAAAAGGTCGTAAACCTATTTTTGAAATTATTTCAGAGTATTTTGCAGGATTATCCATCTCGAGCAAGTCAAGAATTTTCATATAAGATGCTCGAACGTATTTTTGCATCATGAGAACGTCTTCTGTTGGAGGTTCCTTATCAGGTTTAAAAGCAGAAAATAAATCATCCATTGGATCAGAACCAGGAGGAGGAGCTTTTCGAACAAGAAGACATTCATCACCATGTTCTAAACCAATAGTATCAACTCTATAGTTTGGAAATTGAGTTTCAAAATAATTTTGAATAGCAGACACAACATTCTCTAAAGAGTAGAATTTTCGCTCATCTACTGATTCAATGATTATTTTTGCCCACTCATTTTTTTGTTCTTCACTTGGTTCAGGAATTGGAGGGTTACTCATTTACAAACACCATTAACTGATTATCTTCTTACTACTTGTTTTAGAATTTTTCCAAGAAAAACTCGTTTAATTCTTCTTTTTCTTTCACCATTTAAATGAAAATCAAAAGAATTCTATTGTTAATTTTATAGTAATTCTTATTATTTGAAGCGCTATAGCCTAATTAGTAAAAATTCTTTGTTCTATAGTTATATAAAAAATTGGTAGGATTAAAATGAAAAAAAGGTTAATTGGGCTTATTCTTGTGTTGATGTTTACAACTGTTTTTACACCGTTTACAACTAGTGTAGCAGTAAGAGAAGAAGCTAATTTGGAAATGGCAACAAATAGCATCCCAAATGATGTAATCAAAGACTTAGTACTAGAAGCAGTTTCTGATAACATCACACAAATTGATGCTTGGGATAACAACTATTATGCACAAAACAATGTGGATGTAGAAGGAAATATTGCTTTCATAAGTTGTTATGGAGATGGGTTATTAGCTGTTAACGTAAGTAGTCCAATAAATCCGTACATTGTTGGACAATATCAAATAGGCGGTAATCGATACTTACAGGATGTTTACGTTTTAGGTGATATCGCGTATTTAGCCTGCGATACTTACGGAGTAGTTTCGTTAAATGTTTCAGATCCAACGAATATGTATCAATTAGATAGATATGATACCACAGGGGCTGCTTATGATTTAGTTGCTGACGGAAATTTTGTTTTTGTGGCAGGATTAACCGGGGGAATGCAAATAATCGATATAACTGATCCAACCGATATTTTCCAGGTTGGAAATTATTACAATGGGTCAGCTTATTGCTACGAAGTAGAAAAAGAAGGATCCTATATTTATTCAACAACTCGAAACTATGGAATGGATATCATCGATATCTCTGATGAAACAACTCCAACAAAAGTGGCAAATTATTACGGTGGATATTCCATCAATGATGTAAAAGTGAAAGGAAATTATGCTTATTGTGCTTCAGGCAGTTTAGGCTTAGAAGTAGTAGATGTAACAGATAAAGCAAATCCAACCTATGTAAACAGTCAATATACTTCAGGTTCATATTCTAAAATCTTGTTAGATGGAAATACAGCTTATATTGGGAGAAATACAAACCCAATATTAGTGATAGATATCACTACTCCTTCAAGTCCAACTTATATCACTAATATTGCTAATACAAATGGAAGATCTTTGACAGATTTCTGTGTCAATGAAAGCTATTTATATACAGTATTTGAATACGATGGATTTGATATTTATGATATATCACAAACCGCTTCACCAAGTTTAACAGCATCTATCAAAAATTACGCAAATTTCAATGATGTAATTTTAAAGGATAACTACGCTTTTGTTGCTAGTCTTTATTTTGGTCTAGTTGTTTTCGATGTTTCTGATCCATATAACATTGTAAAGGTGTATGATGAGAAATTGACAGGTATCTACGCAAGAAAGCTAGATATCGTCGGTGACTTGCTTTTCTTAGCAAATAACGATTTAGAAGTCTATAATATATCGGATCCAACGAATCCAACATTTATAGCTGAATTTACACCTAATAATATCCGTGATATGAAAATTGTGGGAAATTATGCATACTGTGCAGCATATACTGACGGCTTGGTAATAGTTAATATTACTGACATCTATGCTATGACTTTTGTAAGTGGCATAACTGATGGAAATTACTCACAAGCAATCGATGTAGCAGGAAATTACGCATACTTAGCCTCGCAAAGTGGAGGACTACAAATAATCAATATTACCAATATTGCAACACCTGAATACGTCTACAGAAATAATCCTGGAGGAGTTGCCTATGATGTTTGGGCAAAACAAGGTTTAGTGTTTCTTGCTAATGGTTGGGGAGGATTGTGTGCTTTTAATACAACAGATTTTGAAAATATATTGCATATTGACAATGTAGATCCGGGTGGGTATTCCTACGGTATAACCGTCGAAGGTCAGTATATGTTTCTAGCTGATGGTTGGTCAGGAGTACATATCTACGAATGGAGTCCGACATCAGAATTACTAGAAGTTGGGCATTTCTATGATGACGAGGGTCATGCATTTGGAATTGAAGTTCTTAACGGAACCATCTACTGTGCAGATACGCAAGGGGGATTAGAAGTTCTCTTGCATGATAACGATGGAGATACGCTCTCAAATCACGTGGAACAATATTACTATGGAACAGATATTGACAAAGTAGATACAGATGGGGATACAATCAACGATAATGTCGAAGTTTATACATACGGAACAGACCCAGCAAATGCAGACACAGATGGAGATGGATTCAATGACTACGAAGAAATAACAGCAGGGGTAGACGGTTACATTACAAATCCACTTCGATCAGATAGTGATTATGACTTGTTAAGTGACTACGAAGAATACAATTCCTACGGAACAAATCCATTATTGGATGATACCGATGGCGATGGTCTGGATGATGGTTCTGAAGTGTTAGTATATTATACTGATCCGCTAGATACAGACACAGATGGTGATACGATTACCGATCAAGAAGAAGTTCTCCCAGGAGTAGATGGGTACGTGACAGATCCATTGGATGCAGACACCGATAGTGACGGAATAGAAGACTACGAGGAAATTATTTTGGGAACAGATGGTTTCGTAACAGATCCAACAGATGAAGACACGGATAATGACGGTCACATAGATGGAGATGAAATTACAGCAGGAACTGATCCCACAGATCCAAATGATCCCGCACCAACTACTTCCCCAAGTCCTACTCCGACATTTACTAGTGGTTTCCAGAATGGATTAATCTTTGGTTTTTCATTGATGGCTCTAGTAGCTATTGTTGTTTGGATAACTGATCGTCGAAGAATTAAGTATACAGGTTAATCGAATTATAATGAGGAAAGTTTAGTTCCTCATTCTTTTCTTATTTTTAGTTGTATTTTGATAACGCAATTATATGTAAGTTGTTGGAAAATAAATTTAACAGAGAAGATTCTTTGGTTGATTATGATTTGTGTGGATATCAGTAAATGCACGGGATGCAAAAGATGCGAAACTGCATGTGCTTTTTTTCACACAGAAAGAGTTAGTAATCATCTTTCAAGAATTAAAATTTTGAATTTATATGAAATTGGAATTGACAGTCCAGTTGTTTGTCAGCAATGCAATGAGCGTTACTGCATAAATGATTGTCCAGATGAAGCATTAAGTATTGGTTCTCAAGGAGAAATTCTGGTAAACAGAGATGTTTGTTCCTTATGTTTTAGTTGTGAAGATGCATGTCCGATTGGGGCTATTCAACTTTTCAATGATGAGGTTCTTGTCTGTGATCTTTGTTCGGGAGATCCTGAATGCATTAAAGCTTGCACTGAAAATGCCTTATCTTTAAAATCAAGAGAGGAAAAAACTTCTCTATCTGAGTATAAGAACGTCTCAGTTAAGTTAACACCAAGTCAAAAACGATTCGAATATATAAGAAAACAAGGAATCGGGTTGCGAAAAACATGGAGGGAGAATCGTGTTTAGATATGGTTTTGGTGGAAGAATTCTCAGAATTAATCTCACTGAGAAGAATTTCAAAATAGAAATAATTTCCACCAATTGGATTAAACCACTAATTGGAGGAAGAACTGCTAATACTCAGAGACTCTATGACGAATTGGATTCTAACTGTGATCCACTGGGAATGGATAATATAATCATTTTTGGAGTGGGACCACTGACGGGCTCCATTCTGCCTGCTTCTGCTTACTTTATTGTTACAGCTAAATCGCCTCTTACTGGAATTCTAGGTGATTCTGCTGCTGGTGGTTCTTTTGGTCCCGAAATGAAACAAACAGGTTTTGATCAGATTATAATTACTGGGAAAGCAAAAGAACT
>JABLTI010000179.1 GCA_013166835.1 Promethearchaeati archaeon
GCATTTGTTAATGCTTCCTTTATCTTTCCAATGTCTTCAATTGGACTATCAGCGCCAATTTCTACATAATAGATATGTATTCCAGTATCTTGACACATTGGAATGCTGAGCTTTGATCCTGTTTCAAAATTCTTGATGATAGCTTCTAACTGACTTTTACCAACCGGATTGGTTTCATTTTCATATGCTGTTTTTATTGCTTTTATAGCGTTTTCCGGTAAAACAGTAGCAGCATACTTGAGTAAATTAAAGGCCACCTTTTCAATTATGGGTGCAAATTCCATTGTATTTTTTCCCCGTTTATTATGAATTTTAGATTCGACTAAATAAATAATATATCTCTTTAAAATTCTTGTCGCAAGTTAAAGAATCAAAATAGAATTATTGAATCCATATACCCAAATTACCAATTCGGATTATCTTCTTTATTGAATCTTCTAACGGTTTAAAAAAGAAAAATTATTAAGATGTCAAGATATTTACGATTCACTGTTTAAATACAAATTATAATTGCACAAATTGGTGGAGTGGGATAAAAAATGCTGATGGAACCACATGAACGTTTGGATATAGATAGTCAAATTATTGTTGCTACTGGATTAGGTGGTGCCGGAAGATTTTATCCTGATTATGAAGTGAAATATGGAAAAGAGAATTGTACTATTGTGTGCTGGGATAAATCTTGCACAAATCTTGATACACATATTACCAAGTTAAAAGCTAATATTCCTAAAGAGAAATCTTTTGTTGGGGTTGGGCATTCTATGGGAGGTTCTATTTGGTTAGAACTAATCAGTAGAGAAAACATACACAATATGCGCGGTCTAGTTTTAGTTGGTGCGGCTCGAACTCTGAGAACTAATCAAGGGCTCAAATTTATGATGAAACACCATTGGACTCGTATTTGGTTTATCGTTATTTTTCTAACTCTTCTTGCTCCTATTATGTGGATGATTTGGCGCAGCAAAACCTATGATACGTTTAGAGAAATGTGGCGATTTACAACGAAAGATGGTGCTAAAAAGATTCATACACAATACAATCAAACACTAAAGAAGCTTGGGGGAGTATCAAAAGTAAAAAATCCTGAGTTACCTTTACTTCTTGTCCGTCTAGAAAAAGATACTTTGGTAGATGAGGAGGACTTGAAGTTCACAAAAGCTATGTTCAAAAATGTTCGAGAGGAAATCATTGAAACTGATTCTTTACATCTAACAGAGAAATTTGACTACATTACAGTTGAAAGAATCGCGAATCAAGCAAAATTCATTGGATTAATTTCTAAGAAAGCAAAATAATATCAAGAAAAGTGAAGCTACTCACTAATTTTGTTTTTCGCTTTTCTTTTATTTTATAATATCAAGTGACAAATCAATTGATTTGTAAGAATGTGTTAATGCACCAGAAGAAATCACATCTGCACCCAATCCTACATATTCAGGAAGATTCTCTTTATTTATTCCACCACTCAATTCGAGAATTACTTTGTCTCGTAATTTCTTTTCTTCCAAAATTTCAATTGCTTTCTTAACTTCGTCAGGTGACATGTTGTCTAACATGACGATGTCAGCTCCCGCCTTAACTGCTTCAAGCATCATATCGTAATCTTCTACTTCGACTTCGATTTTCTTTGAAAAACTTAGTTGAGACTTGAGAACTTTTATTGCTTCGGTTATTGATTTGAAGAGAACTCGATGATTATCTTTAATTAAAACCATATCATCTAGTCGAAGACGATGTGTATCTCCCCCTCCACAAGCAACAGCATATTTCTCAAGTAATCGTAATCCGGGTGTTGTTTTTCTAGTTGCAGCAATTACAGTTTTGGAATCCTTTGGAATAAGTTGAACATATGACCATGTTTTAGTAGCAATACCACTCATTCGAGATAGCAAATTTAGGGTTACTCTTTCTCTTAGCAATATTTTCTTCATTGGACCATAAACAAGCGCTATATCTTGGTTCTTCATTAATTTGTCACCATCTTTTGCTTTGAGAGTAACTTCACATCCTTCGGGTTCGAAAATTTCAGGAATCAAAACGGATCCTGCAAGTATACATTCTTCATTCGTAAAAATCCTGGCTTGTGCTTGTTTATCTTCCGGAAAGAGAATTTCAGAAGTTATATCTCCATATCCCTCATCCTCTATCATGAAGTTGATCAGCATTTCTCGAACTTGTGTTTTTGGTAATGGTAATATTCTCTTCATGTGAGTTCAAACATCCTTAAGATTGCTTTTTCTGCTTTATCATTTATTTCTTTTGGAATAATAATCTCATGTTGTTCATGCAATAATGAATCCCTGAGATTTTCAATATTAATTCTCTTCATATTTCTACAAATAGCTGTATCCTTTGCTAGAATAAATTTCTTTTCCGGATTTTCCCTGCTCATACGATCAACTAATCCTTTTTCAGTTGCTACGATGATGACTTTCGCTTTTGTTTCTCGTCCAAAACGTCTCAAGCTTGATGTTGATCCTACTAAATCCGCAATGTCTTGTACATCTTCATTACATTCAGGATGAGCAATTAACACAGCATCTGGATACTGTTCTTTAATCGCATCGATTGCTTTTACACTGAATCTTTTATGAACTATACAGTGACCATCTTCTGGAACAGATATAATTTCAACATCTGGCAATTGCTTCTGAACATATAATCCGAGATTACGATCGGGTCCAAAAAGAACTTTTTTCACACCAAGGTTTTTTACTACAGTTGGAGCATTTGAGCTTGTACAGGTCACATCAGCAGCAGCTTTAGTTTCTGCTGTTGTATTTACATAAACAACTACTGGGACATCTTCTCCATGTTTCTCTCGAGCAGCTTGAATTATATCAGGTGAGCATTGACAAGCCATAGGACAACCGGCATTAACATTGGGAATAAGTACAGTTTTTGTTGGATTCAGAATTTTAGCATTTTCTGCCATAAAATGTACTCCAGCAAAAACTATGAAATTGGCAGCTTCTACATCTCTAGCAGCTTGGCTTAGACCCAATGAGTCACCAACAATATCCCCTACATCTTGTATTTCTAACTCTTGGTAATAATGGGCAAGAATTACAGCATTTTTTTCTTCTTTTAATGCTACAATCTCTTCAGAAAGCTTAGCAATTTCTTCTTTAGAGAATTTCTTTTTGAGTGCTCTTACAGTCATTTGTAGATTTTCATTCCTTGATGTTGTACAACCTACGTTCGATGCTTATAGCAATTAAATTCTTTGCTAAATATACTAAATAAAAAATTAGAACAAAAAAAGGATAATAGGAAGTAATCAAAAAAGGAGTTAGACCTTTGACATACGAGCGATTACTTCATCAACAGCAGCAATTAAACCATCAGTATTACGAGATTCGAGCTCTTTGATTTTTGCACGATATTCCTTTTCAGTAAATTCTTCAACAGAATATCGAGCGAATAATTCTTCCTTCAAAGAAGCGATCTCTTCTTTTTCATCAACTAAATTACGTCTAAATTGCTTTAATCTTGCTTCCTCTTCGTCAACTTGTGCTTTTACAGCTTTTTCTTTCTCTTTGTACTCTTTCTTTAAACGATCGTGAGTTGATTCCTGAATGCGTCCTTCCTCAAAAATCTCTTCGAGTTTTTCTTGGCGTTCTCGCATCTCAACGACATCATCAACAAGATTTAACAAGGACAGAGAGGACATTACTTTGCGTTTCTCCTCGATTTCTTTTTCAAACTTCGCAATATCAGCTTTTAATTTCTTAGATTCAGCATTGTACTCTTTTTCAGTAATTTCTTCTTCAACTCTGAATTTAATTTCAAGAGTATCTTTTTCTTTGCTTAATTCCTCAATCTTTTTCTGCAGAGGGATTATATCTGATAAAATTAAAAGTGACTCTTCTTCTTCCTTGGTAAGTTCAACTTTCACCAATGTTGGTTCTGGTTTGTATTCCTCCGTTTCTTCCTCTTCATATCTCTCCTCTTCTTCCAAAACCACTGGCTTCTTAGCTTTTTCTAACTTGTTGCCACAAGATCGACAAAACTTCGCACCAGGTATTGCTCTTGCTCCACATTTTGAACAGTACTTAACCATGTAAATTCCACCGTCAATTAAATTGTATGTTAGTTATACTGTAGTGTACTATTATTTATTGTTATTTTAATGCTCTTTTCTAAAAAGAATAAACAAATAGTTTAATTATTAAATGATTGTTTTTATTAGCGATTAGCTAAACAATTAAGTGAGGAGTTAATAGATTACCCATTCATATGAAAAAAACTTCAATTTCACCCTAACAGAATGCTAATATATTTATCTAAGAAGCTAAAATTTACCAGTAAGATTTGCATAAGGTGGGACCCTAATAGAAAGAGGCAATCATAAGAGAAGTGCAATTATGGCAGAACAAAAAGATAATGATAAATCATCAGCCTCTTTAAATGGAGAAACCGATTTAGAGGGAAAGATGATTATTGATTCTACCGGAGAGGTAATTGGTAAATGCAAAGC
>JABLTI010000260.1 GCA_013166835.1 Promethearchaeati archaeon
TGAAAGAATTCAATCCTAGTGAAAACATAACATTACATCCTTGATTTATTATTCAACCAACCTTTTATTTATAATCTTACTCATAAAGAAAATTTATTTTTACGTAAAAGGTTTAGCAATATTTTATATACATAAAATAATATTACCTACTCAATAAGAACAATGATTGAAAAATTATAAATAGTCCAATGTTTAATGCTTTAGTTAATAAAGAAATAAACAAAATTATAGAACTTTAGTAGGAAAAATGGCTTGAAACTAAACAGGAGATAAGGCAATTTGATTACTGCAGTGCAAATATTCCTAATTACTGGTGGCGGAGCCTATTTAATTTTAGTATTTTTTGCCTTATTCTATTTACTAGGAACTACAAGTGGAAAGAAAGGGGTAATGCCAAAAAGACCTGTTGCGGATGATTATGAGCAACCCTTTGTCAGTATCATTATTCCTACTTATAATGAAGAGAGTAATATTGCACTTTGTTTGCAATCTCTAAAGGAATTGAATTATTCTAGATATGAAATAATCGTTTCAGATGGTGGGTCAACAGATAGAACAGTTGAAATGGCAAAATCATTTGTTGATAAAGTAATAATAGATAAAATTGTCCCTCCCGGTTGGGTTGGAAAGAATTGGGGATGTCATTTAGGCTATAAAGAAGCAAAAGGTGATTATTTACTCTTTGTAGATGCAGATACAGAGCACACACCAGAATCTCTCAAACATTTCATTAAAGTAGCAATGGAAAGAAATGCTGCATTAGTAAGTGTCTTCCCATTTCAAAGAATTAAAAGCTGGTGGGAAAGCATTAATCCTGTTTTCTATTTCGCATCCAATTTGACATATGGCGGAAGAAATAGTGTAAACAATCCTAATAAACTGAAGAATTATACTGCTTCAGGACAATATATGCTTTTTAATCGAAAGGATTATGAAAAATTTGGTGGGCACGAAGCTCTCAAAGGTTCTATTGTTGAAGATCTTGCTTTAGCTCGAGTTGTGAAAACTAGACTTCGTCGTTTGTTTTTTATAGATGGCACTAAGCTAGTCTACACACGTATGTATCCAGATTCACCAAAACAATGCTGGAATGGCACTGGTGCATTACTATGGTTTTTATGGGGAATGTTTGCTCCTGTAGCACTTTCTTTAGCAATCAGGTTTTATCTTCTTAATCCAGTTGGTCTTCACTGGCTCTATATTCTTTTTGCAGCTATCTTGTATGTTGTTTGTGGTTCATCAGTGTTCATTTATTGGAATAAGAAAGGAGCTCACCAATGGGTTACCTATACTTTTTATCCGATCGTTTTCTTTATGTTTTGTTTCTTATTGGGTTATTCCGCTTTAGAATTGGTTATCACTAAGAAGACAACTTGGAGAGGAAGAGTTTATGAACCAGATTTATTTGTGGGAACAAGATATCAAAATGGGGAACAAATCGTTGATGATAATGGTAGATTGGCTCAACTAGAAACTGATATTGAAATTGAATTAAATGATCAAATAAGTACAGAGATGAAATGACTGTTTTTTTCAACTAAATTTATTTCTCTAAATCAGAGCAAAATGTTTTTCAATAAGAATCAAACAGAAGAATAACAACGAGGTTTCAAACTTATGATCCTTGAA
>JABLTI010000067.1 GCA_013166835.1 Promethearchaeati archaeon
AACAGGGTCATCTACTTGTGATCGACTACATTCACCTTCACAATGAGCAGTACAAATACGACCACAAACTGAGGGGAAGGGCATTTCTTCACGAATAAGTTCTAATGATTCAGCAAATTTTCCTTCTGAAATAAGATTAACATAACCTTGGACATGAATATCAGCTGGACAACCATCTCTACATGGTGGAATCCCTTGTTTGTCAATGCTATAACATTGAGGAACCGCCTGTGGGAAAGCTATGTTTATAGCTTTAGTAGTTCCTAATCCTTCATCAAATACACTTGTAATAACTGAGGGACAGGTTTCAACACAATCTCCACAGGAGGTGCATTTGTCTGGATCAACATATCTTGGCTGTTTTAGAATCTCTACTTCAAAATTCCCAACATAACCTGAAACATTCGTAACCTCAGATTTAGAATAAATTGTAATTTTTGGATGATCTGCTACTTCAGCCATTTTTGGTGTTAGTATACACGCTGAGCAATCTTGTGTTGGGAATGTTTTATCTATTTGAGCCATTTTCCCACCAATCGTGGGTTCTTTTTCAACCAAAATGGTCTCAAATCCAAGTTTTCCTAATGCAAGGGAAGCTGTAATACCAGCAATTCCCCCTCCAACAACCATAGCTTTTGGTGTGCTACCAACTGTATTAGGATCTAAAGGTACGAGTAAAGCTGCTCTATTGACTGCCATTCGGACTAGATCTTTTGCTTTCTTTGTAGCACTATCTTTGTCATCTGTTACCCAACTAACATGTTCTCTGATGTTTGCCATTTCAAATAAGTATTTGTTTAGTCCAGCTGCTTGCACAGTATTCCTGAAAGTTGTTTCGTGCATGTGTGGGCTACATGAAGCAACGATAACACGGTTTAAATTATGTTCAAGAACATCTGCTTGAATACGCATCTGACTTGGTTTTGAACATGTATACTTGAGATTCTCAGCATGAGCTACATTATCAAGTGTCTTTGCATATTCTGTTACTTCTTTACAATTAACCGTAGAAGCAATGTTTGTACCACAATCACAAATATATACACCAATTCTTATTTCTTCACTCATATTGGTTTGCTCCTTGCACCTAAAAGGGTGATTGAGAGGTTAGTATTTGATACTTTGTTTAACTTTTACTATACACTGGGAAAATCAAACATTTTATTTTAATCTAGTCTACACTTATAATACAGACCTCTTTTATAAATTTAGCTTATAATTTCTTTTTATCTTCATTCTTTTTAAAAAAACCATTTTCGAGTCTCTACCCAATTTTGAAGTCTAATAATCTAGCTTGTGGGGGGGGAATTAATACAAAAATTCATAATAAAGTAATTATACAGTAAAGAAGGAATATCTCAAAAATTAAGTATTACATAATAAAAGATTAGAAAGGCGAAGTAAAATGTATAGTTATGTTTCATTAAAAACAGAATGTCCCCATTGTGGGAAATCTCTAATGGATAAGAAAAAACTCATAGATCAAATTCCAAGCATTAAATTAAAAATTAACTCAGATGATGCAGAAGGTATCATTAATTTTAGTGCTTTCTATGGAAGTTATAATTATTTAACAGATTTTGATATTGAGAAGGATAAAGAATACCATTTTTCCTGCCCCCACTGTAAAACAGAATTAAGTTCAGATATTACTTGTGATGAATGCTCTGCATCACTTATTCCGCTTAACATTAAGGACGGAGGAGTCATCAAATTTTGTTCAAGAGCAGGTTGTAAAAAACATAACGTAGTTTTCGAGGATCTCTCATCAATCCATCATTATTTCCAAGAAACCTATGATGAGAACATTGTCCACGAGCCCCATACACCAGAAGAAGCTAAAGCTCATAAAGAATTAATTAAAAGTGGTACATTTCTAAGAATTTATTGCCCACACTGCAAAAAAAGCAATATTGAGAAAGGATCAGCGATCTTTCGGATTATAAATGGGAACGATGAAGCTGGGTATTTGATGCTAAGTCCTTATCTCAACGTTTTCACTGCCAAATCTACTGTATATATTCCGGAGGGCGCAGTAATAAACGATATTCAATGTCCTCAATGTAAAACAACTTTACTTTCTGAGGAAACAAAATGTAAGGATTGTGAAGCCCCTGCAGTAGGTGTTTCTCTTGCTGCTTTAAGAAAACTAATTGATTTCTATTTCTGCTCTAAAAAAGGTTGTCATTGGCATAGCCTGAGTGAAGAAGATTTACATTATGTTTCATTAGAAGATAGTGATTACTGGTAGAATAATTCCACAACATTTTCTCTTATTTTCACTTTAGTATTTAAATAACATTATTTTCGAAAATAATCAAATAATCTTTAATTTCATTAATAAAAGTTATATAATAACAAAGTCAATATTATAAAAAAAGTTAAGCATACCATACTGAGATTTTTCCCGATTTTAATTATGCTTCATTTAAATAACATAACTATGCCTTAGGGGGCTGGTAAATGAATGACTTAATATCATTAACAGTTTGGTGCCCGAACTGCAGTAAATCGTTAATGGATAAAGAAAAACTAGTTGATGGAAAACCAAGTATTAGATTAGAAATTTCAGATAGTAAAAAGAAAGGAACAATTCTATTAAGCTCGTATTATGGGAGCTACAATTTCGATAGTGATTATGAAACCGAAACAGACAAAGAGTACACCTTTAGTTGTCCACAATGTGGAGATGTAATAACTTCTAATGTGAAATGTGAAGACTGCAAAGCAAAGATGATTCCTTTAAACATAGAAGGAATCGGTATTGTAAAGTTCTGCTCCCGATCAGGATGTAAACATCACACTATTGAAGTAGAGGATCTGGAATATCTGGATTATTTCAAAGTTAAAAAAGAAATGCTAGAAAGCGGAACGTATTTGCGAACATTCTGTCCTCATTGTAGTAAAAGTAATGTGGACGGAAATGTTGTCAAGTTTCTAATCACTAACCAAAAAGGTGAAACGGGTGACTTATTCCTCAGTCCATACCTAAACTTGTTTACTAATAAATCTACAATTGACATTCCTGAAGGTGAAATTGTAAAGGATATTAATTGTCCGCAATGTGGGTCTAGCCTAATTATTAAAGGTGCAAATTGTAAGGAATGCGCTTCACAAATTGTTGGATTAAACGTCGCTGCTGTAACCAGACTAATCGAGTTTCGTTTTTGTGCTAAGAAAGGTTGTCACTGGCATGGATTAAGTTCAGATGATATGGAATCTGTCTTATTAGAAGATAGTGAAGCATGGTAAAAAACTAAGAAATAAAATTTTATAATCTGCGAGGATACCTCTATGGTCACAAGTAGTTCGAATAAAACATCTACAAAAGATTTTAAGCTTAACTCCAATGCTAAGCAGAAAATTAGTAAAATCCTAGAAACGTCGAATCATGATCCAAAGAATCTGATACGGATTCTTCAAGACTTACAAGACGAATTCCATTATTTGCCTGAAAAAATAATTTCTCATATTGCAAAGGAGTTGAAAATATCTGAACACCATATATTTGGCGTTGCTACCTTTTATTCTCAATTTAAATTCATTAAACCTGGCAAACATGTAATCAGAGTTTGTATGGGAACAGCTTGCCATGTCCTAGGTGCACAATCCTTACTTGATAACTTGTCTCGAGATTTAGGAATAAACACTGGTGAGACAACAATAGATGATTTATTTAGCCTTGAAAGTGTATACTGTTTAGGTTGTTGTGCTTTAGCTCCAGTAATGGTGATTGATGAAGATGTCTATGGTAGTATGACAGCTGCGAAAGTAAATCGAATTTTGCGAAAATACCGCAAAGAAGCTAAGCCAAAACAAAGCAAAAGTGGAGCCAACAAAAAATGAGCAATTTCTATTCAATGGTTAAACAAGCCAAAGCTTCTTGGGAAGCTCTACTAAACCAAAAGAAACCAGTTATCTATGCTGGGGCAGCATCTTGCGGTCGGGCTGCTGGTATCTTACCAATAATCGAGGAATTAGAAGTTCTTTCCAAGGAAATTCCACTAGACATAGTTGAAGTTGGTTGCATTGGTCCTTGCTACCTTGAACCCATTATAGGTATTCAAAAGAAGGATTCTTCCACTATTCTCTATAGCAACGTCCAGGTGAGACAAGTACGAGAAATCGTAGAGAATTACCTAAATAAAGGAGATCCGCAAGTAGACAAAGCAATAGGCACTCTATCTGGTAACGGAATTGAAGGGATCCCATCCTTTTGGGAACATCCCATGATTAAAAATCAAGTACGCATTGTCCTAAAAAATTGTGGAATCATAGATCCAACAAATATCGACCACTACTTGGCAATGGACGGATATCTTGGATTAAAAAATGCCCTTGCCATGAGTCCTGAGGAAGTAATCAAAGTAGTCTCTGATGCTGGTTTGCGTGGTAGAGGTGGTGCAGGATTTCCAACTGGTTTAAAGTGGAAATTTACTCGAGCCGAAAAAGACCAAGATAAGTATATCATCTGCAATGCTGATGAAGGGGATCCCGGAGCATTCATGAATAGATCACTAATAGAAGGTGATCCACATTCAGTTCTCGAAGGTATGATAATCGGCGCTTATGCTATAGGAGCACAAAAGGGTTACATTTACTGTCGAGCAGAATATCCGTTAGCAATTGAACGATTTGAAAAAGCAATTGCTGATATGAGAGAACGGGATCTTCTTGGAGAAAACATTCTGAACAGCAATTTTGATTTTGACATTGAAATCAAAAGGGGTGCTGGTGCTTTCGTATGTGGTGAAGAAACTGCCCTGATAGCCTCAGTTATGGGTGATCGTGGAATGCCTAGACAAAAACCCCCTTATCCTTCGCAAGAAGGGGTCTGGGGAAAACCCACAATCATAAATAATGTAGAAACACTTGGAACTGTCCCAGTTATTCTCAGAATGGGGAAGACATGGTATGCCAAATACGGAACTGAACAATCTAAAGGCACAAAGACTTTCTCCCTTGTAGGAAAAATAAAGCGAACTGGATTAATTGAAGTCCCACTTGGCACTACATTACGAGAAGTAATTTTCGAAATTGGAGGAGGAGTTGCAGAGGAAAAGAATTTCAAAGCAATACAAGTTGGTGGACCTTCTGGTGGAACTATACCTTCAGCATTTATAGATGAACCATTAGACTATGAGGAGCTCACAAAATTAGGAGCAATTATGGGTTCAGGGGGTATTGTTGTAATTGATGATGAAACCTGTGTTGTTGATCTTGCCAAGTACTTTTTAAAATTCACTGAAGCAGAATCTTGCGGAAAATGTGTTCCATGCCGAATTGGCAACAAACAACTACTGATCCTCTTGGAGAAAATAACGGAAGGTAAAGGAACGATAGAAGATTTCGAACTTCTCGAAGAGTTTGCCCATACCGTTTCAGAAGGATCATTATGTGGATTAGGGAAAACAGCCCCAAACCCAGTAATTACTACACTGATGTATTTTAGAGATGAATATCGATCTCACGTGTTAGACAAACGATGTCCAGCGAAAGTCTGTAAGGAATTATTTGTTTATCAAGTGGATGAGGAAACATGCATTGGTTGCGAAATTTGTAGAAAACGATGCCCAACTGGTGCGGTTACGGGTGAGAAGAAGAAACCTCACGTAATTCATATTGAGGATTGCATAAAATGTGATGTTTGCTTCACGAACTGCCCAGCAAAAGCAATAAGAAAAATTGACAAGGTGGATGTGGAAATTGTTAGTAATTAACGGAAGACAAGTACGCTACATAAAAGGTAAAACGATTCTTGAGACTGCCCGAGATAACAGTATTCATATTCCAAGTTTATGTGCCCACGAACGACTGCCCTCTTTTGGAGCATGCAGATTATGCATGGTAAAAGTTAATGGAACTTCTGGATTCATGAATGCCTGTACAACACCAGTCAAGGATGATATGATCATAACTACTGACAGTTTAGAAATAAAGAAACTAAGAAGAGCTATTTTTGAACTGATTCTCTCAGAGCATCCAAGTAGCTGTATGGTTTGCGATCAAGCTGCTCATTGTGATAAGCTTAATTCCGGAGTCATGAAAGCTGGAGTGATAACTGGTTGCCATACTTGTCCAAATAGAGAGATGTGTGAAGTACGAATAGTTGCTGATGAATTAAACTTCAAAAGCATTCGATTCCCAATGTTTTACAAAGAACTCCCAATAGAGAGAACTGATCCATTTTTTGATCGAGACTATAATTTATGCATTCATTGTGGAAGGTGTGTCAGAGTCTGTCAAGATGTAGAAGGAGCAAATATCCTAGTTTTCACAAAACGAGGACATGATACAAAGGTTGGAACATCTTTTGAGAAACCTCATATAGACACCGATTGCAAATTCTGTGGTCAATGTATAGATGTTTGTCCAACAGGAGCTTTATCTGCTCGAGGTCAGAAATGGTATGATTGTCCTGATGATCAATTCAGAACTACTTGTATGCTTTGTAACAAAGGTTGCAGATTTGAAGTCGACGTAAAGTGGGATCGAATCGTCGGGATGCGTCCAGATCCTGACTATAAAACATTGAAAACCGGGATATGTGTAAAAGGAAGATTCTGTATACCAGTATTATTCAACAATGTTGAACGTTTAAAATTCCCAAGGATGCTTAAAAACTTCAAATTATATCCAACAAATTGGGATGAAGTATCTCTCTATATTGCAGAAATGTTTGAGAAATATCCTCCATCAAAGATTGCAATTTATTTGTCTAATTTCTTAACCAACGAAGCAGAATATGTTTTCTTGAAATTTGCAGAACAACTTGAGATTACCACTATTTTGAGGAAACCCGAAGATTTAGAACAAATCACAAAGAAAGGTATTACAGTCCTGTATACAACTGAAGGATTACCAAATTTGAAGAAATACAAATCCTTGAAGCATATAATTTTCCAAGAGGTCTTTCCATCAGAGGGTTATGACCTTGCAGAAGTTATCCTACCCGTTGCTACATTTACTGAGCAATTTGGAACATATACAACAAAACGAGGACCAATGCCCATACAAAAAATAGTAAAAGCACCAGACCTTGCGCTAGAGGATTGGAAAATAGTCTGTAAGATAGCGAAAGAGCTTGATTTAACAGGATTCGATTTTATAGACACAGATGAGATAGATCAAGAAATTGGAAGAATGAAATATCAAACAGAGATAAAACCAGTGGATGAATACTATCTGAAGTATCGGGGAACGCCAATCGCAGAGAAAGTGCCTGATTTTGACCTTCTTCTGAAGGCTAGAAAAGATAGGGAGAAACCGTGGTGAAAAAGATGTACGAAATCGTAGATAAAAAAGAAGAAGCACCAAATGTTCATCGAATTATCATTCGAGAACCAATGACTGCCGAGAAAGCACAACCCGGGCAATTTGCCATACTCATGCCTGATGAGAAAGGTGAAAGAATCCCTATGTCTATAGCTGATACTAACAAAGACACCTTCACAATCTTCCTCTTAGAATTAGGAATCTCCACAGCTAAAATCGCAACGTTAAACAAAGGTGACAAACTCTATTGTGTCGTTGGACCACTTGGGAAGCCATCAATAATAGAGAAGTATGGTCGAGTGATACTTGGTGGAGGGTGTTATGGAGTAGGTGCAATCTACCCGATAGCAAAAGCTTTGAAGGCAGCTGGAAATCACGTCACAACAATCATTGAAGCGAGAAACAAATACCTGCTTTACTTCGAAGAAGAATTAGCATCTGTTTCAGACGAGGTACATATAGCCACATCTGATGGATCAGTGGGAACAAAAGGACATGTCCAAGATGTTCTCGTGCAGCTAATAAGAGATGGAGAACGATATGATCATGCAAAATTCATCGGATGCACGTACATGATGTATAATTGCTCGAATATAACTGCACCATACAAGATACCAACAATGGTGTGTTTAAACACAATCATGCTAGATGGAACTGGTATGTGCGGTTGCTGCCGTGTTTCTGTTGATGGGAAAACGAAATTTGCTTGTGTTGATGGACCTGAATTTGATGGTCATAAAGTGGACTGGGAAGAATTGATGAAGCGAAAGAAGTCCTACCAAATGGAAGAGATGATTTCCTATCAGACAGCTCCACACGTCTGTCGTGCGCTTGTAGAAACTATTCTAGGTGAGAACATTGAGTGAAAAGAAGAAACCTCACACTAAAGAAAAGAAACCTGTTAAGCCAAAGATAGAGGAGAAGAAAGTAAAGAAAGCTCCCACTAAGACTTCTACAAAAACTCCCAAAAAAACACCGGTTAAAAAAGCTACCACGGAAAAGAAGCAAACACCTCCTAGACCACCTCGAGTAAAAATGAGTGAACAACCTCCAGAAGTCAGAATCAAGAATTTCGATGAAGTACCTTACGGTTTAACTCCTGAGCAAGCAATAGCGGAAGCTAAACGTTGTCTTCAATGTGGTAAACCAAAATGTGTAGCTGGTTGCCCTGTTGAAGTTCAAATCCCTGAGTTTATTGGATTAATTGCTGAAGGAAAATTCGTAGAAGCTGCTTGTAAAATTAAAGAAACAAATGTTCTCCCAGCTGTTTGTGGTCGGGTCTGTCCCCAAGAAACACAATGTGAAGAAGTCTGTATTCTTGGAAGAAGACATGATCCAATTGCAATTGGTTGGTTGGAGAAATTCTGCGCAGATTATGAACGACTAGGTGGACACATCAAACTTCCAAAGAAGCAGAAAGATAATGGTAAGAAAGTTGCAATAGTAGGCTCTGGACCCGCTGGTTTAACAGTGGCTGGAGACCTAACACTCCTAGGGTATTCTGTAACAATTTTCGAAGCCTTCCACAAAGGTGGAGGAGTATTAGTCTATGGAATTCCAGAATTTCGATTACCAAAAGAAATCGTTGATATTGAAATAAACTACCTAGAAAGACTTGGTGTAGAAGTCAAGTATAATCATGTAATAGGTAGGTGTAAATCAATCGACGAGTTGTTCTCAAAAGATGCCTATCATGCTGTGTTCATAGCTGTAGGAGCTGGCTTGCCCCGATTCATGAATATGCCCGGAGAAAATCTCAATGGGGTCTATTCAGCTAATGAATACCTCACACGATCAAATCTCATGAAAGCTTATCTGTTCCCTGATTACAATACTCCGTTGATTCATGGTCGCAGTGTAACTGTGGTGGGCGGAGGAAATGTAGCTATGGATTGTGCAAGAACAGCCATGCGACTGGGTTCAGCAAAGGTGACTTTGGTTTATCGGCGAGCTAGAGAGCAGATGCCTGCAAGAAATGAAGAAATTCATCATGCAGAAGAAGAAGGAATCATCTTCAAATTGCTTTCAAACCCAGTGGAAATATTTGGTGACGAAGAAGGTCGGGCGACCAAGATTAAATGTCAAAGATATGAACTAGGAGAACCCGATGATTCCGGCAGAAGAAGACCAATCCCAATTGAAAACGATTACTTCGAATATGATACAGACATTGTTATCATCGCAATCGGAAACAATTCAAATCCCTTAATTGCAGCCACTACTCCAGATATTGAAATAAATAAATGGGGAAACATCGTCGTTGATAGCCTTGGAAGAACTAGTAAAAAATTCGTTTATGCAGCTGGTGACATCGTTACAGGTGCAGCAACAGTCATCTCTGCAATGGGTGGAGCAAGACAAGCCGCTATCGGTATTCATTACGATTTAATGGGTGAGATAGAACCAGATATCCCCACTGCTTGCGAAATGCCTGATGAGTGGTTAGATGAAGAAAAAGACGAACCAGTTACTTAAAAACGAGTCATAAGAGAAACTCTTATGACGTTTCATTTCTTTTTATTTTATTTGAGGAATTAACATGCTTGGCTCCGCAACTCTAGATGCTATGTTGTGGTTTTATTTTGTAAATGCAATTCTATTAATTGTTCATGAAATAGATTCAGCTTACTGGAAAGAATGGGAACTATTCAAGATTCCTGGAGGAATAACTAGCTTTCTAATTATTCATTTTCCATTAATAGGGGCAATCTTGTTTGGATTGGCAGCTATTACACAATGGTACGTTGTAGGATTAGTCTTTTCTTTCATTTTGTGTGTTGGCGGACTATTTGCTTTTACGATTCACACATATTTTCTCAAGAAGGGAAAAGAGGAATTTAACTCTCCAATATCAATTGCAATCCTAATAGCTATACTTGTTGTATCAGTAACCCAACTAGCACTAACTTTTCTAGTTATATTTATTTAATGTACTGAGAAAAATAATAAATACAAAGAATCAAAGTAGTTGCAGCTAAAAGTAATAAAGTAAAGGAATTTCTAACTATGCGTAAAGTAGCTATAGTATCAGATGGTACAGCTGATATTCCCAAAGATTTAATTGAAAAATATAATATCCATATTATTCCTATTTTTGTTGTTTTTGAAACGGAGAAATTTTCTATATACGGTGATTATGGCGATATATCAAAAGAGGAGTTTTATGAACGATTAAGAACCTGTGACGAATTACCCACAACTGGTATTGCATCTCAAAGTTATTTTATTTCAGCTTTTGAAGCAGCAGCAAAAGAAGCTAAATCTGTGATTGGCATCTTTGTCTCAGAGAAATTATCAGCTCATTTTGTGGAAGCAAAAAGGATAGCTGCAACATTAGAGGATATTGATATAACTGTTGTTGATGCACGAGCAGCAGCTATACCGTTGGGATTAACAGCCTTGGAAGCTGCAATTATGGCTCATGAAGGGAAATCAAAAGAAGAAATCCTTACTCGATTGGAAGAAGAACTGATACCTCAGAACAAAATGGTTGTAGTATTGGATACTCTCCAGAATCTTTATCGATCGGGAAGAATTGGCAAAATTCAAAAGTTTTTTGGGCAATCATTAAAAATCAAACCAATCATTTGCTATAATAAAGATGGATCTGTTGGGAGTAGAGGGAAGATTAGAGGAGATAGAGAGGAAGTTATTAAGAGATTCAAATTCTTGGCTCCCTTTGTAGTAAAGCACGCAATAACTGATAATATATTTATTTGGCATTCAGAGTATAAAGAACCTGCAAAAGAGCTTTTAGAAATTATGGAACAACACAATGATAAAGGAAAGAAAATAAGAATTGTCAATGCAGGACCAGTGGTTGGTACTCATATTGGAGAAAAAACTATTGGGATAGTTTATATTGGTCCTTATAATGAAAATTGGATGAATATGAAAGAAGCATAACTTTATCTTCTTCTTTTTTCTCTAATGTATCATTACCATCATTTAGTATTTTTCCTAATGATATTTGTCAATTAACTCTTTTGGTACTCGAATGAAGGGACATGAGAATTATTAATTATTTTTGAAGAATTCAGTATTCAACGAAACAATATTACTCATACCATACTTCTCTTTTTTTACTAATCCCTTTACAATTAAACGCCCCACAGCTCTTGAAACTGTAGATTTTGATAATGCTGTTTGTCTTACTAAATCAGCTTGAGTGAGTTCTGTCTTATCAATAATTATTTGAAAAATTGTAAACTCTCTTTCTGTCAATATTTCCTTCCATTTATCAAAATCAATTTTATCAATAATATCTTCTTCTGCAATTAAATCAGTATCACTTAATTTGTCACTTTTAACATAATTTTTCTTATAATAATATACAATTCCAACAGCTGTTGATACTCCAAAAATCATTGCTGAAAGAATTATTGCTACAATTGCGCCAGTTGATAAAACAGCAATCTTGCCCGAAATCTGGATGTTTACTGGAAAAGACACTAAAGAACACTGTAATGATATATTGCAATCAAAATTCCTTGGAGTTGATCTATCAATTATAATCTTCAAGTACATAGTTTCTCCAATATTTAATTCCCAATCAGTGATATTGGCATCTACCCAATCAGGTTTGATAATTGAACCATCCAATTTTTGATTTTCGAAATTAGTTATAGTAAATACCTTTTCCATTGGTTCACTATCCTTTCTGATTCTACCTGCATCCCATTCAGATGGTGTAATTTCTAGGTCATCAATAACAATTAGACTTGTATAATTTATATCAGCAAAGAAATCATAGCGATTCACCTCTAGCCAAGATAATACCAGTTTATTACTGACTGTTGATATAGAATGTGGTGGAGGAACACATTTCAATAATGAAATTTCTCTATCACAAATTATAATCACATTTTGATTGCCTATTCGTCTTAACCAATTAACCCCTAGTTCGTAATTATAATGAGTTAGGAAATCTTTAGTGTCCTGTAAGTAGGTTATTTTAACATTACGTACTAATCCAACTGGAATTTCAGAGGATAATGCAAATTGGATTTTCGTACTATTACCAATTACTTCCTCATAATGATCTAGTTCAATAGTGTTAGCTTCTATAATTTGTACTCCTCTTATCTCTCCAAAAACAGATATTTCTTCTTGCGATGTGTAAAACCTTGATTTAGTTTCACTTGGAGAATCTGAATCAACTCCAACGAAATTAATATCCAGTTGTATTTGTGTTGTCCTCAAATGTAAATAACAGGTGATTCTTGCTGAAGCAATATCATTCAATGAATTCGTTGACAACACTTGATTATTAAAATCAAATCCTTGTTTACCATTTCTTATCAGGTCATCATTCTTCTGCAAAATTGAATCTGATGAATTATCATCAATAATTGACATTTTCTGAGAATAAATTGGATAATTACAAGTAATAACTAAAAGAGCAGAGATTAGACTAGTATAAACTAGTATTGAAAAAAAAGTTTTTAGTAAACTATTTTTGATCAATGAATCCCACTCACTTTATTATTTCTACAATGATTTATTTTAGGTATTTTATAGAAACGTTAATTTTCTCATAGGAAAATAATATAGAAGAGCAGATTCGATCTTCATCTGTATAGGTCTTCGTAATCTTTCAGACTGAATTTCGTTTTTTGCTCTTCATTTTTTACCAAGTTACTAATTCTTATGCAGATAGTTTTATTTCGTTTTCAGTTTTCCATTTCACAATATTTCTTATATTGGAAGGTAAATTACATCAATTACTTCTTCAGTAACATCATCAATTACAATGCGAATTCCAATTGTTTCACCAGGTATTAATGATTCATTAAAAGTTAGAATGTCATCAATTAAGTCAATGTACCAAAAGCCTTCGTCGAAACACATGTAAACTTCATAACCAGTAACGGTAGCTAGCCAATCTTGAACTTCTGGATCAGATAAAGCAATTGCGAGTGCTTCTTCACCAGTTAGATTTGGATTAGGTAAGTCGTGAATATAGTAATAGAAAATCTCACCAGTAGCATCGATGATATCAACTTTAGCATATTCGTTGTAGTTGTAAATATTTTCAAAATAGACATACCAATACCCATAGAAGCTGTCAAATACTGCACTTACACCGTAGAGTGACAAACTATCTAAGAAAGTACTAACTTCTGGTTGTGATTCTGCTATAGCGATGACTTCATCAAATGTTAAATTTGGAGCCAAACTCTTTGTTATGTCTACTACTTCACCAGTTTCATCGTCAACAGTGATAGAAATCCAATTTTGATATGGATTATCTAATGCCCAATAATCAACGATCCATACTCCTGCATTTACGTCAATGTTCTTTGTAGCAAAATTATTTGCACTTTTTAGAAAAGATTCGTTTCCAAACCAAATGGTATCATAGTAATTGATAGTTCTTCCAAACTCTGGATTGAATACAATCCATTGCTGAACTTCTGCTAAAGCTTCTACGATAACTATAATCTCTTCTTCAGTATGAATAGCATTCTCAAGCGGATCATAAATTTCGTAAAATATGACTGAACCATTATTGTTTGATATGATAACAAAGGGATAAGATCGTATTGTATCAGACCAATAATCAACATACCAGAGCTCTAAACCATCATACCAAGCATTAATGGATATATCACCTGCTTGGGAATCAAGCCATTCAGCGATTTCTGGTATGGCATTAGCTATTGCGATAATTTCTTGTTCAGTATAGTTCGGTTTGCTTGGAGTATACACTGCGAAATATAGTACATCACTTGTTAAAGCATCGATCTCAACGTAAGCGTAATTCATCCAATAATAGATGTCTTCAGCATAAGTGAAATTATCAGCATAAAACTCAACAATCCACTTCTCATCAATACGATTTGCAGAAACAGAACTGATTTCATTTTCTTCTAAAAATGTCGCAACTTCTGGAATTGCACTAGCAATATCTATAGCTTCTTGGTAAGTAATGTAATCGGGGTTTAATCTTTGGTTTCTAGCAATTAATGTCCCTGTTAGAATAGCACTTGTTACTAATGTTGCAAGAATAAGTGATATTACGAGTGTTGTTGATGCTCGTTTGGATAATGTTTTTTGTTTCATTTTTTATCATTCCGATTTTTTGTGGTAACCTCATCTGTTTCAATAGAAACATAGACTGAAACATCCTAAAAAGCTAAACATAAAACTGGTTCACTTTTTTTGAACCAAGCATAAAATAGACATTTCTGAATTTTTAAGAGAATTTTTTCATATTAATCTTCAAATATCTTGTAGTTATATTCAATCCAAGCTTTTTTCATATCAGGATTTTTATTAAGGTACGAATCAACAAGCTCTTTTGGTACCTGATTAAAAGGACATGAGAAGTTAACACACTTAATGCAGATGCGAGTAAACAAGAAGGTGAAACTGAAAATAACACCAATAACAGAGACACCAAGCAACACTAGAAGAGTAATGAAGAATGTTGTTTCGGCAGGTAAATTGGAAGCTATCCTAACAATACTTGGAATTTGTCCAGCGAGGGGAAGAGTACCAAATAAGACAAAACCAATGATTAGAAGCACTCGCTCAAACAAATTCATAGGTTCAGGATGATAACGATAAAATCTTATGAAACCGTGATTTGCAAGGCAATGAAGCATAACACCTTCCCTTGAATAATAAGGACAATGACTGCACAAAATGCGAGTTTCCACAATAAAGAAGACAGTGAAATATCCGAGAAGTACTCCTATTGGCCACCAAATGCCAGTGAAAACTCCACCAACGATAACAGAACCAAAAGTAATCAAAAGAGCAGGACTCATGGAATACAGAAACCTAATAACGTGTTTTCGATCCCAACGACAATCTAACTGAGTCTTATTTGAACAATCTTGACAATTAGATTCATCTTGCCAAGTGCAACAAGGTGTATAAGTTTTCTTTTGGTGAATTTCTGTAATTCTATTTCGACTCCAAAATTCTCATTGCGTTCATTCTTATAATAATTTATCTAGTTAGATGTTCTAATGGAACAGTTAATTTATCTAATTCAAGTTGCTTGTTGCATTT
>JABLTI010000068.1 GCA_013166835.1 Promethearchaeati archaeon
CTGATTTAATGTTTCCTCTAGTAGAATTTGCCCGAATTGGTGTCGATTAATAATAGCTAGTTGTCCTTGAACAGGTAAGGCATAATCCTTCTTCTTATCCGGAGAAATTAAATGAGCAGTTTTAATGATATTTGCGAGAATATTATTTTCTTTAATTGGAAAACCAAGTTCTTGTAAGAAATCTAAGTGCTTTGTACCAATACCATCTCCACAGATCTTCTTTCCGATTAATTTCTGAGGTTTCCGATCAACCAAGGCAATCTTACTTAATCCTTCCTTAGCTGCTGTATAAGCAGCTAAACAACCTGCTGTTCCTGCACCGATGACAACTAAATCGAAATTCTTCGAGACCAAATCATCCACCTAGTAATTGTTGTGATAAAATGAATTTACCAGTTTCCTACATTAAAGTCTTTGCCAGTTACTTTCATATTTTCTAATTAAAATAATACAGTATTCTTAAATTTGTGAATGAGAAGTATAAAACACATAGTGGAAAATTATTCAATTGAGTTGAAAGATCCGTGAAAACATTAGTTGTTTATTATTCCTTTGAAGGGGATACAAAGTTTATTGGTGATGCAATCGCCAAAGAAATGGAAGCCGACGTCTTAGAATTAACAATAGCAAAAGAAGTGAAATCAAAGGACTATATGAAACATTACTTAGGCGAAAAGCAAGTTCTTATGAAAACTGAGCCATTATTGAAACCATATGATAAGAAACCCCAAGATTATGATCTAATCATAATAGGGACACCTGTTTGGTCCGGGACTTATGCCCCCGCTTTACGATCATTCTTTCGAATCGAAGAGATAAAAGGTAAAAATATTGCTTTCTTCTATTGTTTCACAGTAAAAGCTGGAAGAGTCTCTCGTCGAATGAAAAAACGTTTGAGGAGAAATGATTTCATAGGGGATATTGGATTCAAAGATCCACTGAAAGGAGATAAAGACATAGCTCTAAAACGTGTGGAACGCTGGGTGGCCGGTCTAAAAGAATATTTGACAGATAAATAAAAGTTCAAATAGTTCTTTCATTCTGAAATAAAGTGCAAATGCTCTTCTCTTAGCAAATATTAGATGGATGTAACAACATTAATTATTCGCTTTATGTAGAGTCATTCATTTATCTGTGGTGAAGTTTAGTGGATAAGAATCCTGAAAAAGAAGAACAAAAAATCTCTTCAACAAATCCTGAGGAAGAATCACCGACAAAAGAAAAATATCGGATAGATATCGCAGGTACATTATTTTCAATGGTTTCTTCACCGAAAATACCCTGTGTATATCGTTTCTGGGCAACTATGAAGGATCTTGTAAAAGCAAATGATTTACAGCAAGCATTAGATAATATAATGCCTCGATTTCCTTATTTTCAAGTAAAACTCTCTCGGGGCTTTTTCTGGTATAAATGGAAAACAACTACAGATAAACCAGAAGTGATTAAGGTACCTGAATATCCATGTCAACATATTCCAATTAGATCTACTACAGTTTTCCCTTATAGAATAATAGCTAGTTATAATAAAATCATAGTAGAATTTAATCATAGCCTAACTGATGGTTTTGGAGGACTAACATTCCTGAAGGCTCTTATTGCAGAATATCTAAGAATACAAGGACATGTGATACATGATTGGGGGGATGTTTTCAGAGCAGATCAAAAACCTTCGCCAGAAGAGTTTGAATATTCTTATCGAAAGAATTTCAAGATTGGTATACCTAAGGTTGGTAAAATTTATCCTGCCTTCCATTTGCCTTATGATCGGGTAAAACCGGGTGTATCTCATGTAATAAATGGTAAAACGAATGTTAATGATGTTCTCAAGGTAGCAAAAGAATGGAAAGTAACCTTAACAGAATTTTTAACCGCTATTTATATTGATGTTCTTCAAGAAATCTTACACAATCTCCCTCGTAGACAATTTAGACGTCTTAAAAGACCTATTAGGATTATGTTCCCAATAAACGCAAGAAACATAATCCCATCCAAAACAATGAGAAACTTTACCACCTTTATTTCACCAGGTATTGATCCTCGTCAAGGAAAATTTACTTTTAAAGAAATTATTGAATTAGTTCATCATTACAAATATCTACACTTAACCGAGAAATCTATGATACAACAAATATCGAATTTTGTTGCATTGGCAGCTAATCCTGGTTTAGCAGTAGTACCTTATTTTTTAAAATTATTATTCATAAAACCTTTCTATAGACAATCTGCGGAATCATTATTTTCAGCATTTCTAACAAATATGGGGAAAGCATCTATGCCAGTTGAATTAAGTGAAGAGATACTAGATATCCAATTACTTCCTATGACTCATCTTTACTTCAAGTCAAGTTGTGCTATACTAACTTATTTCGATGATTTGAACATAAACTTTGTAAGAAATGTTAAAGAAAAGAAGGTTGAAGAATTATTCTTTAATCGACTCGAGGAATTCGGAATAGAAGTAACTGTTTCTGAAACATTGTAATAATTCTTAATCATATGATAGTTCATCAGTTTCAATTTGGAATTCTCTTGGATCCTGTAGTGCATCTGGGTCTCGTTCAATTTCTTTTTCCTCGTCTTCGGATTCTTCTTCCTCTTTTGAGGGATAGCACTCTACGCTCTTTTTCCTCAAAAATACCGTGTAAAGTGATTTTTTAAACTATATTCTCTAAACATAAAACCTCAGAAAATGACTATTCTCTCATCTTCACATTTTTTATGGCAAAAAATTATAATTAGATGAATGAAATAATTGACTAGAGCGCAATAAATAGAGTGGTAACCATTGAGTAAGGTCGAATTTAAACAACTTTCTCCAGCTGATTTCTTTTATCGTAATAGAGAGCTAGCTGGTTTTGATTCTCCAGTTAAAAGTCTATATACTGCCTTCAGAGAGATCATTGAGAACTCTTTTGATGGGGCGGAAATCGGTGGAATCAATCCGGATATTTTCGTATCGATCAAAGAAAAATCAGAAGATGTGTATACGATTTTCATATCCGATAATGGTATTGGAATACCTGGAAATAAGGTACCAAAAGCCTTGGCAAAACTTCTTTTTGGTGGGAAATATGTTGAACGCCAATCTCGAGGGCATTTTGGTCTAGGGGCATCTATGACTGTTTTATACTCACAAATCACAACAAATCTTCCAACACGTATCCTTAGTTGTACAAGAGGAAGTGATGTAATAGATGAATACCATTTAATGATTGATATCCAAAAAAATGAACCAATTATAAGATATCATAATCAAATACCAAATAAGAAGAAATGGCATGGAGTAGCTGTTGAAGTAAACATTGAAGGAGACTATAGAAGAGCTCATCCTAAAATATTGGATTATATTGAATCAACAGCATTGGTTGCCCCATATGCAAGTATTACGTTTATCGATGCTTACGGTATTCTCTACAAATTCAACAAAGTTGTAGATGAAGTACCAAAACTTGGCAAAGCTGTTTTACCTCATCCAAGAGGAATTGATACTGAAAAAATGCTGCGATTAATTAGAGTGGCAAGACAGAAATCTATGAAGAATTTCCTCACTAGCAATTTCCAACGTGTTGGTGATATAACAGCAACAAATTTCCTGAAATATGTAAACATAAAACCTGACAAAGCCCCTGATCAGCTTGATCATGATGAAATCGTAAGATGTGTGCAAGGAATGAATTCTTTCGAAGACTTTCTTTCACCTGAAACGAGGTGCCTATCACCTATAGGGGAAAATGTTCTAGAAGCTGGAATACGAAAAGAACTAGATCCGAAATTTATAACTACTGTGACCAGAAAACCTCAAGCATATTCGGGGCATCCATTTGTTGTTGAAGTAGCCATGGCTTATGGGGGCAATAAAATTGAAACATCATCAGAACCTACACTGTTTCGTTTTGCAAATCGAATTCCATTGCTTTACGACCAATATGCTGATGTTGCTGCGAAAGTTATTCGCTCCTTTAATTGGCGGATGTATAAAGTTCCTCAAAGTGCAAAACTAGCAATAATCACTCATATCGCTTCTACTAAAGTTCCTTATCGAACTGCTGGAAAAGAATCAATTTCAGATCGACCTGAATTGGAACGTGAAGTGAGATTAGCCATGCAAGTTTGTGCCAGAAAGATGCGAGTCTACCTTTCTCGAATTGAGCGTGAAGAGCGATCTGCAAAAAGAGCAAGCATCTTTGAAAAGTACTTGCCATACATTGCACAATTTGCTACGAAGCTTAGTGGCAAAAAACAAGTTCCTCCTACAGATTTTGTAAAAGGAGGTAAGAAAGGAGATGACCAATAGTCTCATAAGGTGAAAAATATGTCCAAAGAAACTAAAGAAAAAACTCATGCAGACAAAGTCAAAGATAAGTCATTTAAGAAACTCGTAGCACTTGGAAAAGATGTTTACAGTCAATTAGAAGAAGAAAAGTACCCGGATTTCGAAATGCCTTTACGTGCTAGTTCTAACATTTTCTACGATTTAAAAACAAGACAATATTCTGTTGGTAAGAAGAGAGTAAGAAGATCTGCCGGAAATGTTCGACATCTCAAACCATTCTTGCAAACAATGTTTGTAGCTTCTTTTGCTGCTCGGGATCTTTTGCAACCTGGTAGAACAAGCACCTTGAGAGACCTCTATTATTCCTCTGAATCAGCTATGGCAAAAATGTTCAATGACCAATCAGAATCTGATAATGTAATTACTGATGTTGAAGCAATAATTGGAATGGCTCGAGAGGATTTCAACATTTTCCCAGATGCTAGGAGCACTATCTTCGGAGACCTCGTTGTCTCATTCCAGGACAAGAAAACAAAACAGAAAAGAGAACTTAATCTAACATTTAATCCCGATGGGCAAACCATAGGCCCAACATTGGTCAAAAGTGATTTCGTAAAAACAGGTGCTGATAAAGTTATTTGCGTAGAATCAGGTGGTATGTTTCAAAGATTGATTGAAGAAGATGCTGATGAGCAATTCAACGCTATCTTAGTTCACCTCGCTGGTCAAGCACCAAGAGGAACTAGACGATTAATAAGAAGGATGAATCAAGAGCTAAAACTCCCTGTCTATGCATTTGTCGATGCTGATCCCTGGGGAATGCACATCTATAATGTCATAGCTTCAGGTAGTGCTTCTGCTGCTCATTTAACTGGATTAACAACTCCTGATGCTATTTGGATGGGTTTAACTCCAACTGATATCACTACCTATGATTTACCTACAGACAATTTTACTAAGGGAGACTTGAATCGAACTGTACAACTTATCAGAGATCCTCGCTATCAAAAACCATACCTCCAAAAGGAATTGAAGGTCTTTATGCAATTAAAGAAGAAAGCAGAGCAACAATCACTGACATCAAAAAGTCTTACTTTTGTTGTAGATGAGTATTTACCAGCAAAATTCAATGAAATTGCAAAAATGCAAAGGGATGGAAAAATTTAGTCATTTAGATTTCTTCATTTGCATCGCTTCATAGAATTTCGGAATAAAGTACAGATCTATAGAAGATAATAGACCTGTATTTACTTTTATTCTTGTTTTAGCAATTCCTTAATTTCTTGCAAAGTTGCTAGAATTTGCTGATTTACTCTTAATTGTTCTTGATATCCTAAATCTTGCTCTTCAACTTCTACACTAGCACGTGGTGTCATTGCTTGTAATGGTCTAATTTTTGCTATTAACTTATCATAGACTTCCTGGTAATTAACTAGTCCTTCTATGTTTTCTTCAGGTAAGGGTGTTCCACTATAACCAGCTGTGTGTAATCGTATGGTTCCAATTCCAAACATTCTATCAAATAGACTTCTAAAAATAGCTAAATTTGTAACTGCACGGAAAGGTACATTTTTTTCGATTTTTTGAAAAACTCCACGACGGACTATCATTTCATTTACTTTTAATTGGTAAATCATTGATTTATAGTAATATGAAAGATATATTATCCAGAGTATGTACCAAACTACAACTCCTCCTCCTGCAGCAAATAACACAATTAGAGCTGTTGTTTTATTTCCACCTCCAAAATATAATCCTAGGAAAATTGCTAGAACAATTATTAGACTGAAAAAGAGCCACATAAAAGAAACAAATTGTCTTTTTTGTAGATATTTTCTATCCGGACCAAATTCCATTAATTCTTTAGACATTTTATCATACTCCAATTTTTAGTGTTTGCGTTTTCCTATTAATTCTTTAATTTCTATGAATTCTTGTAGAATTGCCTTTCTAATTTCAATAATATCAGTTGATAAAACTTCAACAGGTAATTTTTCCTCAGCTTTAAGTGGAGTAATCCTACTGACAAGTTTTACACTGATCATTACTTTATCATAAATTTCATTGTAATTTGTTATCCCTTCTATCTTTAATTCAGGTGTTTTTTCCCCACTGTATCCTGCAGTTTGAATTTTTACCGAACCTATATAGAAGATTCTATCAATTGGATCTCTGGAAACTGTGATATTTGTTATAGATTGAAATGGGACAACTTTCACTTTTTTATGGAGAACTCCACGTTGAATGACTATTTCATGTTCTTCAATTTTATATTGAATTGATTTAAAGTAAAGAACATTAAAGATAATCCAACCTACTAGAATAGTTGGAAATATAGCAGCCATTAAATACCAGAGAATTGGATCAAGTTCTATGTCTTTATCAAAATACCCTATTAAAATTGTTACTCCAAAAATAACAATTACTGTGAAGAAAGCTACAATATTCCTTTTGTGTAAAAATCTTCCATGAGGTTTGAATGTTATTTCTTCCTTAATCATTATGTATCCAAACTTGAATTTATTGAAGTTTTCATCATTTAATTATGTTAGTTTTAAAGATAAGTATTTTTATTTTAAACATAACATTCCCAAAGATAATTAGCATTGCTAATATAGTAAAACTTCTTAATAATGATTTTTGAGAAATTTGTTTTGGATTATCTTATCGATAAATATCTTTTCCAATTTATCAAAGATATCTTAGAAATTGAAGAAAAGTGGAGAAATATCATTCCACTTCTGAATATATTTTTTTATCGTCCTGCACCAATGCCAATAATGGTTCCACAGTTTGTACAAAAAACCATAGCCACTAAATCTCTTGGCATTTTTTGAGTCATATGTTGAATTTGTTTGTATCTAAAATAATCTGATTTTCCACAATTTGGACAGGTAGGTTCTTCCATTTTTTTCACCATTTAATTTTAAATATATATCAGAAATCTAGGGGATAAACCCCTTTAATACTTTTGCAAGTTTAGATGAATCACAGTTTCCTCCGGAAACTTTACATTCTATTCTTCTATTACCAATCATATGGTGTAGTTAATCCTGAACCTGTGATAAATAACACAACTTTGTCTTTTTGATCAATGAAGTTTGATTCTCTTAGTTTTTCAGCTGCTGCAACTGTTGCTGCTGCTTCTGGAGCAACCATTGTACCTTCTGTTTTTGCCATTTTATACATAGCATCTCTTATTTCGGAATCTTCAACCGCTATTGCACTACCTTTTGATTCTCTCAAAGTATTCAAAATAAGATAATCAGCAATTGCTCCGGGAACTCGTATTCCGGCTGCAAAAGAATGGGCATCTTTCCATGGTTCCGCGAATTTATCTCCTTGATGAAATGCTCGAACTATTGGTTGACAACCACTTGGTTGTACAGTTACCATTTTTGGTCTTTTGCTATCAATTAGACCCATTTGTTCCATTTCATCAAAAGCTTTCCACATACCAACTATTCCAGTTCCTCCTCCCGTTGGATAAATAATCATATCTGGAAGAGTCCAACTAAACTGTTCTGCAAGTTCTAATCCCATTGTCTTCTTTCCTTCAATACGATATGGTTCTTTAAGAGTAGACATATTGAACCATCCATATTTCTCACCTTCTATTTTTGCTTTAGCTCCTGCATCACTAATTAATCCGTCAACTAACTCTATCTCCGCTCCCATAACCTCGATTTCTTTTATGATAAATTTTGGAGCATCTTTCGGAAGAAAGATATGAGCTTTTCCACCTATGTGGGCAGTATAAGCTGTTAATGCAGCCCCGGCATTTCCAGCAGTAGGCATAACAAATTCTGTTAATCCAAATTCAAAAGCCTTAGCAACTGCTGCACCAAGTCCTCTAGCTTTAAAAGATCCTGTTGGGTTCAATCCTTCATCTTTAATATATAAATTATCTATAGACAATTGCTTTCCATAATTTTGTAATTGAATGATAGGAGTCCATCCTTCTCCTAAGGAAATTCTAAATTTCTCTTCTTTTACAGGCATGATTTCATGCCAGCGCCAAATATTATATACCGATCGAGCTTGAATTGATTTTCTAGTAATAGTTTCTTTTGCTGTCTCGAGGTCATATTTAGCATATAGAACTTTACCACATTTTTTACAAACAGTATGGATATCGTTAGACGAATATTCTTCCGCACAATATGTACAATACAGATTGGTAATTAGAGAATTAGGATTTTCTTTAATTGTTATCACCAGGATTTTTTGCTATTGGAATTGTGTTCTGGTTATTTATAACAATTACTTTTTCTTTTGCTTTGGAACCTTTGGAGGTAATGAAGAAACAAAGCTTACTGCTTTTTCTAACCATTTTTCCAGAGTTGGAATGTCTCTATAGATTTCTTCATCTAAAACAATATACTCTCTCATTTTCCTTCCTTCAAGAGGGTCGAAATGATTAACACTTGGAAATTCTTTCTTAATCTTCTCCCTATCCTCTTCTGACAATCGAAGAAAGATAACGTCTTCATGGACACCCGTAAGCATGTTATTATTTACAAAATAAGTCAGGCTACCAAACATCTTTCTACTGGAACAATTGTAGGGTTCCAATAGTGTAGCTAGAAGATCCAATAAATCCTCATTTGGTTTTCGCCATTTACCGGTCAAGGCACTCCCTCAGCTTATTTAGAAACCTTCAGTGAGTATTGGAGGTAGTATTGGGAACCATGCATCAAGAAGTGCTTTTTCATCTTTGGTTGCATTTTTTATCCAATCAAAGGATTCTAAGTCATCTAATCTTAAAAGACCATATATTAAAGAAGCTAATCCTTCTTGAGTCATCTCAAGTTTGCTGGGTTTTTCTCCTAGCTCTTCAACACTTAGTTTTCCATTTTGAGATGTTATTGAATAAGTTTGATTGTTTTGGAGACAATGGTCGTCTGATATTTTAACAGTGATTTTCCCTTCTGTTGCTACTGGCATATCCTCAAGAGTCAGTTTCACATTAATGATTCTCGTCATCCAGATATTTTCTGCTTTAATTTCAGTCATATAATGTCCATACAACCAAGGATAAAGTTCTGATTCGTAAGGAACTACTGGCATTGTTACCTCAACAACTTGATCCGCATATAGGTATAAGTAATGGTAAAGTGATTGACGAGCTTGGGGTGTTAAGAATTTAATATCATTTATACTTATTTTCCCGGATTCAGACCAAGAAAATCCTTCCATAAAACCTTTGGTTGTGTATCTCATTATACCTTCTGCTTTTCCTTTTGAATTAAACGCTACAACAAACCATCCAGGCCATTTCTCTTCCCACAATTTCCATCTCTTTTCATTTCTAACTATTCCTCCATGCACATTCTTGATTCTTGTATTGTAAATCTCTTTGTAGTGTTTGAAACCATCGCTTGGGTTCAATCTTTCTACTGTATAACCTTCAGGCAATTTTTTCCAGCGAACCATAAATTTAGGATTAAATTTAATGAATACATGAGGATTTGCATTTACATAACCATATGCTGCATAGAATGAATCTTTAAATGGATACAAGTTTGAAACAGCGAAATTTTCCTTTTCCATTTTATCAATAAGGAAATTCATAATTTCGCGAATATACCCTCTCCTTCTATACAATGGGTCAGTAACCACCATTGCTATTCCCCCCATTTTCATTATTTTTCCTCTAACATTTTGATCAAAGGTTATCAATCTTATATTAGCAGCTATTATCCCATCAACTTCTATACAATAATTCTCATCATATTGATATTCGAATCGCTCTTTGAATCGTTCAGCAAAAGCCTCTGGAGCAAACCCATAACTGAGAGCGTTTAATTCATTTATTCTTTCATAATCTTCTGGTTTTGTTTGACGTATTTTCATTAAAATCACGCCCTTCCTGTTATTTGGATTTCGCATCTCTTGAAGCTTTATCCCATAATTCTCTAGCACTCAATCTGAACATCTGTGCTCTATCTTCTAGAAATGCATAAACAGAACCATGCTTGGATCCTTGGAGGAGCATATGGATAGCGTCTCGAGCGACTTTTAGTCGTTCATATGGACCAATTATCCCTATAGTATTTCCAAATACAGAAATTCTAGTTCCAGTTGTTTCTTCTATTATCTTTCTGGTTCTCCCTTCCTTTCCGATAATTCTTCCTCGAAATCGAAGTAATTTATTTGGATTTGTTCCAACAACTAATTTCATATTAATAATTTCTAGATACATCTCTTCATCTAGGAGTGCAAATGCTACTTGAGGATTGAAACCTCTTCCAACTGCGTGTACAATATCTCTTGCTTTTATCACTAAGAAAGGATCAGTCATTTTCGGTTTAGAAGCGATTATCACTTCACCTGAACCACTATGAATATCTATCTCTACTCCAGCTAAATCTTCTAATCGTTTCTTAACTCTGCCAGATGGTCCTATAAGTGCTCCTATTCTATTCTGGGGTATCGTGACAACAAATTTTGATACTTCTTCTACTGGTTGAAAATCCACTTAATTTTCCTCCTATTACTTTTTTTCATACTTTCTCTCTTTAATGATTTTGCATTGATATTATTTTATTAAAATTCAAACGCTTTTACCTTATCAGTAAGCGGTTCTCCAGTCAGTTTTTCAAATAAATCTTCAGCCTCAATCACATCCACTTTTTGAGCTTTGAAATATCTTGTGATATTTTTTATGTCTCGATAGAGAAATATCTCTACGTAGGAGTGATCAAGTAGGACTGCTTGTGATATATCAATGAAGTAGACTTTTGGAGTATATATCATATTATATTCTGATAGATCTGCATGAACTAATCCTGCACCATGGTAAAGTAACTCTAGATTATCTAGTACTTCCATATATGTTTTCCTGGGTTTCTTTAGTTTCACATCTTTCATAAGAGGGTAAGGTAATTCTTTTTTACCAATGAACTCCATAACGACAACGTCTTTTACACAAGTAATTGGTTTTGGAATGGATACTTTTGCTTTATATGCTCGAGATAGGTTTTTGAATTCCTTTTTTGCCCAAGCATAAACAAATGACCTTTGATCTCTCTTGATTCTTGCAAATCGTGGGTCACCTATAATATAGATCTGTAATCCTTTGAAGATATTAGTAGAAGTTCTATAGATCTTGATAGCTAATTCTGAACCATCAGGTGCGTATCCATGGTAAACATTAGCTTCTTTTCCAGTTGAAATAACACCCGTCATATAATCAATTATTTTCCTTTTTCGCAAATTGAATAGAGTTGTTTTGGTTTCAACGTCAAGAACAGATTCAGCTACCTTTAATGCGTCACTGTCCTTTACTTTGATGTTCTTCTCATCAATTTTATCTATCTGTAATTGATCTGCATCCTTTAGCTCTCTTGTAATCCTAATATCCTCTTCTACTTCTAGTAATTCTTCTTCTGCTTTTTGTTTTTTTGATCGTTTTTTCTTCTTGGGCATTATTTCTCACCTCCCAATAGATTCTTCTTCCTATTAAAACATTAACACATTTTAATCTAAATCTGCTGTAATCTCAGATTCATTTGAAGAACCATATCGAGTTATAGAAAATGTTAGTTTGAAAGGTAAAACAGTAAAGAAGTCATTTAATCTAATTTAATATAACCTTTCTTTTCTAACCAATCAGCTTGATTTCTATTATAGCGATATACTAAATATGCACGAGTATTCACTTGGGTCTCAAAATCATACCAAGGCATAACACTTACGATATCATTTTGTCTAGTCCAAAGTCTTTTCCTGAATTTCCCAGGAATTATTACAATTCTTGTATGACCATCTGTACACCGAACTTGAAGTCGATCTGCTCCAAGGATCTGTGTGACAACACCAAGAACTTCACCTTCCTTAGGTAATCTGACTCTGATAGTTTCAGGTTGCCCTGTTGCTCCAGTGATTTTTATAGAAACGGATGGGTCTCTATCGTAACTCCTGCGTCTCTTTTGACCTTTTTTTGGTTTTCCTTTTTTCTGGCTTAAATTTTTCACATTCCTTTAAATTATGATACTAAAAGGTAGTTTGGGTCTCTAACTAAAAAGTCTTTGGATTAAAAGGTGCGTTTTTGCTGTTTTTTTCAATTTTCAACACTTTTCTCTCATAATTTGATATAAATTGAATGTTTTTGATCACTTATTGGTCAATAGAAATCAATAAGATAGGTAGAAACTTTTATGAGAAAAAATTATATTATAGATTAATCATTAACACAATGACAAGTGGCTGTTAATAATAAGTAATAGGCAGAATGAGGGTTTTTGAGTGAATTCAAGGAGAAATGTGATTATACAGAATAATTCTTCTGATGAAAATATCTATCTTAGTAAGGTGCTTTTGTTCACTCAAGATGCTATTGGTTTAGCAGAAAACCTCAAAGCTTTTTCAGAATCCACAGTTAATACAAATTGTTTGAATACTATAGGTATGTATCCTCTAATTTTTCGATTAGAAACTCCTCTTGGTAAATTGTGTATGTCTATTTGGATCATTAATGATAGTCCTCGTTTCAATCAATTCAGAATGGCTTATTACTCGGGTTCATCACATTCGGTAATTCTATTTAGCGATCAAGAAGAAAATGAAAATATCTCCAATTTATATTCTATAACACCTCAAGGTGTTCCAACAACAATTCTTAAAGTTGGAAATAACATTGAAAATTCCGAAAATACTCTCCCGAATTCTATCCCTGATGAAGAACATCGAAGTCCAATATACTTCAAAACAATTAGTGAAATACAAACGATTTCAACAGTTTTTAATGAGATAGGAATGAAAATCGCTCAGGATATTCTTTCTGGTGAATATCAGACTTTCTCACCTCAATTAATTAAACCTTCAAATGTCTTCAAACTTTATAACAAGAAATCGTTTGATAAAGCTCAAAGTTTAGTAAAACGATTAGGTTATGATCTTCAAGAAAATGGCATAGTTACGATTATAAAAGATGGATTCACTTTTGATATTGATTTCTATCGAAATCAAGTGAAAGCATTCATAACCTCTTGTCTTGATTGTGAAAAAGGATGCAAACACTATCGAAAATTGTGTGTTATTGAAGAAGATCAAGGTTTTTCTAATTTCATTCATTTTGATAATTTACGTGCTCTAGCTATACTCTATTCTATTCATGATGGTAATTTTGTGAACTTAATTGGTGCACGAAAACATGAGGACATCGATTATCAATTAAAGAAACTGAGGAGCTTATACGAAGTAAATTGTGATTATCATAAGGATGAACAATCCTTTTTGGAACTAGAATCTCAGAACTCGAAAAAAGCTAAACGTCTTCGAAAGAAATAAGAGACGAATATTTTTTTAACTAATTCTAATTGCTCATTAACAAAGAATCATATATTTAAAGGAAAATCTGTATTTTGTTATTACTAATAGGTACAAAATCGCAAAATATCAAGTAGTTGTTTTGGTGTTATTGATGAGTATACAAAAAGAAAATGTTATTCCATTTATTATGAGTCCGAAGGATGAGATTGTTCCTCTTGAAGCCGAATTTGCTTACATTGTCGGTGTTGTTGGAGATAAAATAAAGAAGGGTGGGATTTTCAAACGTTCCAAGGAACAATTAACTCAAGTCTCAAAATTCTATTGGCGATTAATGGTTGATACAATTCACAACCGAATTATCCTGGTAGACTCCTTAGGAATTTATGGCGGTGGTGCAGAAGTTCAAGACTTATCATTATCAAATGTTTTTGCACAGCTAAAAGCCATACAAGATGCAACTACTGTTAAAGCCTATACTGAGAATTTAGAGGAAGCCAATCAAGTTCTTATCTTAGCAACTGATAATTATCCGTTATTTGATGAAGAATTCACACGTTCCACACTTGAATTAGTTAAACGTAGTGTCAGTGAGGATATGATCGATACTCCACTTATTTTGCCTTCTTTCGAAGACACAATGAGCAGCGAATTGGTTCAATTGTTGAATGAAACTCCGAGATTTGATGAAGGACAAGAAATTTTACGAGAATTAGCTCAACAATGGCTTGCAGAAATAAATTCAGAAATCACTACTATCGAACGAGATTATGCTGGGAGAATTGCTCGTAGACAAAGTGAAGTTGAAACTCGACTTGTACAGTATAAAGAGAAAATGGATCAAACAATTGATTCCAATCTCGAAAAGGCAAACGAAGCGACTTTCAGAGAATTATCTAAATTCGAATCTAGTACTTTAGGATTAACAGGAATGATAAATCCTATTCAAGAGCATGCAAGGCAAATTCTTAATGAAGTGCCATCCATTGAAACACCCAAATTCCAAGAAAGTATGAAGAGTTTTCTAAATAAATCCAAAGGCCAAATAGAAAATATCTCTTCGAAAGTTAAAGAAATGGATGAAGATCGAAAAAATTTGGCAAAAGCGATCAATGGTATCACTAAAAAATTCATGGATGCTAAACAAAGTGCAATTGATGAATATGAAAATAATAAGGCTGTAGCTGAAAGAGAAGTTGATGAATTACGCATGACTCGAGATAGAGCATTGTCGAATCTTATGGAAATGCGAGAAAGTATAAAACAAAACACTGATTCAATTTGTAAGAAATTACAAAAAGTCCAGCAGAATCGTAAAGAAGCAATAAACAAGTCGACAACAAGTAGTAGTGCAGATATTCCAACAGATATTATTATTTCATTATACTTGATAAAATTCCAAGAGAAGAATGATATCAGATACTTTGTAATACCACCTTTAATTAGCCAAAGAGGTAGACGAGGAGCTGATTACCCAAATGCTGAAATGGATTCAGCTATTATTGGTGGAAAGAAGGTTGCTGACAAGCTCGCGGAAGAATTAGTATTTAACCGAAGATTAAAAACCTCATTTGATGCTCTACGAGCAACCAACTACCTTGCAACTAGTGAATTTGTAGGGGCAGTTAGACAAGGTTTGGATTACCTTGTACAAAACGAAATGCTAAGTAAGAAGGGG